>JBKPJW010000435.1:0-1909 GCA_046730875.1 Actinomycetota bacterium
GTTGGGCGCCGTCATGATGGCCTTCATTGTGGGCCTCAGCGGCTTTCGGCCTCTGGCGATGGCGATGAGGCGGGCGTAGGCTTAAAGAGCCTGCAGGTAACCATCTGATGACGTCGGGTTGTTCGGGACATTGAAGTGTCCGAGCCTTCTCATAGCGAGATCGCGAAGGTACCTGCAGGCCCGAGCGTCAGGCCGCCTTCCGGGTTGGAGGGCGGTTTTCTTTGTCGCCGTCGCCGGGCCAAATTTGTCAGCGCGGCCAGGGGCTGGGACCGGTCTTTTTCCAACCGACGGGGGAGGGCCCGTTCTGGGCAGCTCCCCGTCCCAGCAAGGCGTCTTGCCAGGGCACTTTCCGTGGTTTCACAGTTGCCGGCCATGACGACTGGCGCGAAGTCTACGATTCCGATGCCGAGCTGCAGTCCTCTGGCGGCGACGTATGTAACCCGCTTGGCGCAATCGCACGCGGTGCCCTCGCTAGGTCCCTAGGCTGCAGCAACTACCTTGATCCTGCCGCGCTTTAGCGTTTTGGCTTGGTACCGGAGTTGGCGTCGGTGGTGCGAGCCTGACTGCTCCGTGGCAGATGGACGGCGCGGTGATCCGGGCAGAGGTGGCGCGGTGGAGTGGTAGGTGTGGCCGGTGGGGGTGGTCAGTTCGAGGGTGTGCCTGGCGCCGATGCTGGAGGCGAGTCCGGGTACGGCTCGTGCTCTCCAGCCGGGGGTTTCTTTGGTGTGGTTGCAGGCTTCGCAGAGTCCGGCGCCGTTGGTCTGGGTGGTGGGTCCGCCGTGGTGCCAGGGGGTGATGTGGTCCAGGTGGCGGATGGGGGCGTCGCAGTAGGGGGTGCGGCAGGTGTCGTCGCGGGTCTGGATGAGGCGGCGGAGTCCGGGCGGGAAGATCCGGGCCTTGGAGTCCATGGCGACGAGCTCGCCGGTGCGCGGGTGGGTGTAGAGCCGGCGGAGAAAGACGCCGAACGCGTTCTCATCGGAGGCCCCGGACGCGGCACCGGGCCTGCTGGGGCTGGCGGGTCCCGGGGAACCGCCGGCTGCACCGCCGGGTTCCTGTGAGCCGCGTGGTCCGGGGGGACCGGCACCGGCTGTGCTGCCATTGGCTGTGGTGGCGTTGATGAGGGTGCGGGCCCAGCCGGCGGGGACGGTGCCGTAGCCGGGGATCCGGGCCGGCTCACTGTCGGCCTGGAACAGGGTGCGGTCGGTCATGACGACCTGGATCTCGACCCCGGTGATCCCGCCGGGGGTGCCGGTGGCGCGCTCGACGAGGGTGTCGGCCATGGCCTGTCCGCGGGAGCGGGGGTCGCCGCTGGCCCGGAGGGTGTCGGCGTGCCCGCTCAGCGCCTTGTAGATGCCGATGCCGGCGGTGACCGGGAGCAGGGCGGTGAGGTAGCACATGGTGTCCGGGGCCGGGCGGAGGCTGACGTGCCGCTCGGTGGCGGCGTGCGCGGCGCGGTCGGTGACGGTGCGCGGGTCCAGCCGGTACGCCGCGGCCCGGGCCGCGCCGGTGATGCTCCGGTCGCCGGCGCCGTCGAACGTGCCGGTGTCGGCGGCCAATTCTTCGTCCACGGCGGCCCGGTCCGCGGCGGCCAGGCAGGCGGTCTCGCGCACCAGCAAGGTGGCGCGCCATTCGTTCAGCTGCCCGGACTGCAGTGCGGCGAGGGTGTGCGGCATCTCGGTGACCAGGGCTTTCGCGAGGCCCAGGAGCCGGCCGCCCCTGGCCGGGGATTCGCGCCGGGCCAGGGCGATCTGCGCGCCGATCCCGGCGCCGAGCTGCTCCGCGGGCATCCCGGCGGCAGCCTGCGCGCGGCGCTGGGTGCCATCGAAAGAGACGGCGATCCGGGCCTGCAGGGCCGCCGATGCCGACTTCACGTCCTCGAGCACCCGGAGCTGGTCGATCATTCCCGGGC
>JBKPJW010000436.1:0-2554 GCA_046730875.1 Actinomycetota bacterium
ACGTATACGTGGTGCCCCAACGACTTCATGGCGTCCGCCAGCTGACGGGCAAAGAAGGTGTCCCCCCAACGTTCTCCCCGGCTTCCCCCGGGCGCACAGTGCTTGATGGCAATGACAGAAGGAGCGCTCGTCCCCTCAGCCGGGGCTGAGGTACGCCTGAGGATCGGGCGCGGGATCCATCGATCGCCTGGTTCTCGTTCCTCCTCGTCAAAACGTGCCCCTACAAGGGAATAGGGCGTGCCGCTCCAGGTATCCTCAGCGCTCGGTGTCGAAGGCCCGGACCACCGGCCCATGAAGTAATCGGTCGAGGAATGTGACCAGAGTGCTGACTGCGGGGAGTGTGACTTCCTCGCCGAGACCTGTACGGACGGTGCCACGAGCGTCCCCTCGCCCAGGTCCCGCAGAGCCCGTAGTGAGTAGTCGACATCAAACCACCTCTCCGGGAGCTCGGCAGCAAAACCGTCGAGGTGAGAGAAAGCGTCTGCCCAAACCAACATTGCTGTCAGGCTTGCTCCCGCGGCCGATATCGTTGGCTTGATGCTCTTGAGATCGTCCGCGTGGTGCCCCTCAAGAAAGACGAAGGGCAACTTAGCCTGCGCTGAGGTCGAGGTGTACTGATACCCCGCAGATATGACTACTCCGTCCTGGTCCACCAGCGCCGGCTGAACGGCGGCTACGCCAGGCGCCAGCTTTCCTGATAGTTCGGCGACTTGGCCCGCTTCGAATTCAGTTCCCGGGCGAACGAAGAGGAGGCGGTCCAAGGTGGACTCAGCGAAGCCAACGTTTGCCAGCAGCGCCGACGACGCTCCGGGCACGATTCGGAAGTTGACGGGCACGGTAGCCAGGCTCCGTTCGGCTTGCACCGTGAAGCGTCCGAAGCGCTCAGTCTTGGTCCCCACGACGACTACCTCGGAGACTCCGGAATTGTGGCCGGTCAGGGAGCGCAGGGTCTTCGAGAGTTCAAAGGCAGATTCGTCCTTCCAGACGAGGACCGCCGACACGCCCGGGAGCCGCCCTGCGTTTGTTCGTTGCAGATGCCAGTCGACCATCGAGCTCTTTCGGACCCGCTCGAGCCACACTTCGAAGATTCTCCGAGCCACATTCGGGAAACTCGTCGTCGAGGGACTTTCCGCCGAAACTCCGACGAAGGGAGCTATGCAGGGATCGACCTGTTTCCCTACGCGCCAGGCAGTCTGGAGGCCGCAAGTCTCTCCGTGCCCGGCGTCGAACGTGTATTCCTCGAGAAGGCTTTTCTCTACCATCCAGTTGCTGAGGCTGAGGTTCCCGCCGGAGAGTACGCTCTCTTCGTCAAAGCGCGCGTGAAAGCGTTCTTTTGCCTTGCTTGGTGCCTGCTCGTGCAGCACCGAAAAACCGTGTCTGGCTCCCTGGGCCGCCAGGGACTTCACCATTGTCTGCAGGAACCGGGGATTCCAGCGGTGCCCTGGGATCTGGAACGCCACATACTGTCCTTCTGCTTCCCGAACGGCCCAATTCAGCGCGGACGCTGTATCGCGATGCCTCGCATCCAGTCGACGCAGGGGCAGGGACCCGCCGGCTCCGGACGCGGGAACCCGAGTTCCTCCGGCGGTCTGGTCGACGACGATGACGTCCAGCCTCGCCGATTCCTGGTCCTCGAGGGCTACGAGTGCCGAATGTATGTCCTCCGCGGTGTCATATCCGTAGACAATGACGGACACCTGTGGGTCCTCAGCGCCCTCGCGGGCCTCGTCGGACTGCGCGGTCAGGGCTGCGATGTACTCATCGCTTTTGGTGGGGTCGAACGCGCTTGATTCCGCGGCTGACTTCTGGCGCCTCAGGCCTTCGAACTCTTTACGCCAGGCCTTGGCTTCCGCCAGCATGTCCGAGCGAAATGTGCTCCAAACAAGTGGAACAGCACCGTTCCGGATGCCTGGGAGCTCAATCTCGGCGTCGACGCCAAGGTAAGCAAGGAGCCACCCGAACACACCGCGGGGATCATTGAGGGATTCCGGATGAAGCCTCGCTACCGCATCCAGGTCGACCAGGGGATGCGGATTCGCCACAGGGCGCCCGGGGAGAAAAAGCAGCGCATAGCTGGGTTCAACGGACGGATGGCGCCGGCGCATCGCTTCCCGGAACCATTCGAAATCGAACAACGGGTGCGGAGAGAACCGGCTGGCCTTCATCTTTGAGGCCGCGTCTTTAACAGCTTCCGCACGCGATTCGAAACGTTGCCCGCACTGGGCCTCGTACCACTGCTGGTCGAAGAAAGTTACGTCCTTCGAGACGAGGTCCCGAAAGAGCGGACGAGGCAGCGCAGCCTTTTCCGCAATTTCATCACGAAAAGAAATCCTCTGGGCGGAATCCTGCAATTCGTCTGTCATACCTATCTCTCAATTGAAGCCTCGGCCAGCCGAAGCCATTCAAGGTACCGACGCACTCGGGAATGCAACGCTTGCCCGTCCGTCCGGACAATCGGGTGTCGCCCAGGCACACCATGGCGCCTTGATTCAGCTCAGGGTCCGCCTGAGTCCGATGATCTGAATTACTCTTCGGCGCCTAGCATAATCAAGTC
>JBKPJW010000437.1:0-3838 GCA_046730875.1 Actinomycetota bacterium
CCCCGGTACGCGACCCGGCCCTCGATGCCTTCCGGGATGAGTTTGTCATCGCCGGAGACGTCGGCCTGGAAGTAGCGGTCCTTGGAATAGGAGGTGTTCTTGCCGCGGGTCTGCATGGCGCCAAGGGAGCCCATGCCGCGGTAGCTCTTGAACTGCTTGCCGTTGACGAAAATCAGGTCACCCGGGGATTCGTCGCAACCGGCCAGCAGGGAGCCGAGCATCACGGTGTCGGCGCCGGCGACGAGCGCCTTGCCGATGTCACCGGAGTACTGCAGGCCGCCGTCGGCGATCAGCGGGACGCCGGCCGGAATCGCAGCCTTCGCCGACTCGTAGATGGCGGTGATCTGCGGAACGCCGACTCCGGCCACCACGCGGGTGGTGCAGATGGACCCCGGGCCGACACCGACTTTGATGCCGTCGGCACCGGCGTCGATCAGCGCCTGGGCACCTTCACGGGTGGCGGCCTGGCCGCCGATGATGTCCACGTGCGCCGCAACGGGATCGGACTTGAGCCGGCGGATCATCTCCAGCACGCCCTGGGAGTGGCCGTTCGCGGTGTCCACGAAGAGGGCATCCACGCCGGCGTCCACGAGCGTCATGGCGCGTTCCCAGCCGTCGCCGAAGAAGCCGATCGCGGCGCCGACACGCAGGCGGCCTTCGTCGTCCTTGGTGGCGAGCGGGTACTGCTCGGCCTTGGTGAAGTCCTTGGTGGTGATCAGGCCCTTGAGCCGGCCCTGCTCGTCCACGAGCGGGAGCTTCTCGATCTTGTTCGTGGCCAGCTTGTGCGAGGCCTCTTCGCGGCTGATGCCCACGTGACCGGTGACGAGCGGCATCTTGGTCATGACGTCGCTGACCAGCCGGAGCGGGAAGTCAGATTCGGGCACGAAGCGGGTGTCGCGGTTGGTGACGATGCCCAGCAGCCGGTTGCCCTCGTCCACCACCGGGAGACCGGAGACGCGGTAGCGTGCGCAGATCTCGTCCAGCTCGGCCAGCGTGGCCTCGGGGCCGATGGTCAGCGGGTTGGTGATCATGCCGGATTCGCTGCGCTTGACCCGGTCCACCTGGTCGGCCTGGTCGGCAATGGAGAGGTTGCGGTGCACGACGCCGAGGCCGCCCTGGCGGGCCATGGCGATGGCCATCCGGGACTCCGTGACGGTGTCCATCGCGGCGGAGAGCAGCGGGGTCTGGACCGTGATGCGCTTGGAGATCCGGGAGGACGTGTCCGCTTCCGAGGGGATCACGTCGGTGTGGCCGGGCAGGAGCAGGACGTCGTCGTACGTCAGGCCGATGAAGCCGAAGGGATTGTGTTCGGGCTGGGTCATGAGTGCGCCTCTTACCTTGGGTTACGGGGTTCACGGGTAGGGGTTGCAACAGATGACCAGCCCGTCATTACGGGTCTGGCCTGTGCAGAAGGTCGAGCAGAAGGTTATGCAACAGGTCGTGCAGAAGTCCTGAATAAATAGTAGAACCTTGGCGGCGATAGCCATATTCCGGGGCAGTAATGTGCGGCTTCAATGTGAGCCGTCCCATGCCGCACGGCTCCCCCGCCCGGGGCGTTCCTACCGGCTCGGCCGTCCGGGCGGGCCTATTTCCAGCCGGTGGCGGCGAGCAGCCGCTTCTCGAACATGGGGATCATGGTCTGGACGTACGTCTTGGTCAGGTGGTTGTCGTCCTTGTAGACGTAGACGTTGCCGACCACCGCGGGGCAGGTTCCGTTGGCGCAGATGAAATCGCTCATGTCCATCAGGGCCAGCCTGGGCACCTGGCCGCGGTACGCGTCCAGCGGCGAGGACCCCGCGAGCGATTCCTGCTCCGGCACGTTGCATTCCGCCGCGTCCTCGCCGTTCTTCTGGACGCACTCGGGCATGTTGATGTTAAAGCGGGGGTTGTCGCGGATGCCCACCACGTCCATGCCGGCATCGGTGAAGGGTTTGATGCCCTCCAGGTACTGCGGCACTTCGGTCTCGAACGGCGCTTCCTTGTGGGTCAGGGACGCAACCGTGAACACGGCGTCGGGCCGGTGGTCCAGGACGTACTGCGTGCTGGCCCTGTTGAAGGCGTTGCAGTCCGCGTCCCGTTCCGGGGACTCCCCTCCGAAGCGGCAGTTGCCCTTCAGTAGGGTGACCACTTCCCAGCCGTGGCTCTTCGCGATGGGGCCAAGTGCCGCCATGTACTGCTGGGCATGCGAGTCGCCGAGCACCACGATCCGCTTGGTGACCTTCTCCGGCTTGTTGTTCTGCAGGCAGCCCTGCAGCAAGGGGTCGCTGGCGACGTTACCGTCAGTGCACAGCCCGTCGATGTCCGCCCACTCGTTCTTCATCGCCGCCGGCGCGGGGATGGTTTTGGCCTCCGGTGTGGGTTTGCCGGCGTTTTCCGGGGCCAGGGCGGCCGCACCGGGGGTCAGTTCCTTGGGCTGGGACGCCGCCTCCGCCTCGTCGGCGACGAGCTGGCTCTGCCATACGGCGACGGGACCGGCCAGCAAGGCACCACAGGCGGCAATCACGACGGCGGTACGCCAGGCGCGGAGCTTGGGCCAGTGCCATTCGCGCAGCGGCTTCTCGACGAAACGGGTGGTGAGCACGGCTAGAACGACGGACGCGGCAACGATGCACAGCCCCTGGAACAGGTTTGGCGCCGTGATGCCCGCCCCGGCGAGGGCAAGGACCAGCAACGGCCAGTGCCAGAGGTAGAGGGCGTAGGAGTTGTCTCCCAACGCCACCAGGGGTTTCCAGGTCAGGAAGCGGTCGACGCCGAACCGGCTGCCGCTTTGGCCGGCGATGATGATCGCGGCGGCCGCCAGCGTGGGCCACAGCGCGATGAATCCGGGGAAGGAGCGGTCCACGGTCAGCAGCAGCCCGCAGGAGAGCATGGCCACCAGCCCGGCCCAGCCCAGCACCACGCGCAGGATCTTGCCCGGCTTCAGGTACGGCAGGGCGAGAGCCAGGAGCGAGCCGAGGGCGAACTCCCAGAGCCGGGCGCCGGTATCGAAGTAGGCGTGGGCCTGGTTCGTCGTGGTCTGCTGAATCGAGTACGCGAGGGACACGGCGAAGATGGCGCCGAAGGCCACGGCCAGCAGGGACCGGTAGCGCAGCAGCGCATGGTCCTGGCCGGTCCCGCGGCGGAGCATTCGACGCAACAGTCTGGAAAGAAGGGCCGTGCCGGCGAAGACGAGCGGCCAGAGCACGAACACCTGGCCCTGGATGGAGAGTGACCAGAAGTGCTGGAGCGGGCTCGCACCCGAATGATCCTGGGCGTAGTAGTCCACGGCGCTGTCCGCCAGGAGCCAGTTCTGCCGGTACAGCAGGGAGGCCCAGGCCTGCTCAAGGACGTCGGGCCAGCGGCTTTGCGGCAGGATGGCCCAGGTGCCGGCAAGGACGCCGAGGATCACCACCACGACGGCGGGCAGCAGGCGCTTAAGCAGATGCAGCCAGTGGCTCAGCAGCCGGAGCGGCGCGCCGCTTTCGACCTTCCGCGTGAAGCTGAGGGTCATCAGGAATGCCGAGATGAGAAGGAAGATGTCCACGCCGCCGGAAACCCGGCCCAGCCACACGTGGTACGTGACCACCATGAGGACCGCGAGGGCCCGCAGGCCCTGGACTTCGGGGCGGTAGCTTGTTTTTCGGCTCGCCGGAGAACCTGCGGCCGCCCGTGGCGGGGTGGCGGTGGTTCGCTCGCTCGACACAGATAACCCTTCCGGCCAGTTTCCAAAACATCAATGTTACCGAAACGTGATTTTCTTGGCCAATCGCCGGAGCCTCTCGGGCGCGCCGGCGGCCCCGGCGGGCAGCCTCCCCGCGCCCCGCTGGCGGCGCCGCGGAGCCCGGCCGGCGGCGTCGGG
>JBKPJW010000438.1:0-29114 GCA_046730875.1 Actinomycetota bacterium
GTGCAGTTCCGCTCCGTCCGGGACCAGGTCACGCTGGCGGGGCCCGCCGCCGCGGATTCCGGCGCCCAGGAGTCCGCCGCCGCGGCGACCGCCGCGCAGGACGTCACGTCAGGGCTCCGGATCGTTGCGCCGGGCCTGCAGAGCCTGGTCCAGGACCTCGGCCGGCATGGGCATTCCGGCCTGGGTGTCTCCGCCGCCGGGGCCCTGGACCGGGCCTCGCTGCGCCGGGCGAACCGCCTCGTCGGCAACGCCGCCGCCGCAGCGGCCATCGAGACCGTCGCCGGCGGGCTCAAGGTCCAGGCCGTCGGGGACCAGGTCCTCGCGGTCACCGGGGCGCCATCGGACCTCAGCGTCGAATCGGCGCCGGACAGCACCGGCGAAACGTGGCACCGCAGCGTCCCGATGGCCACTCCGTTCGCGGTGCTCGACGGCGAGACGCTCAGCCTTGGCGCACCGCGGAGCGGCTTCCGCAGCTATATCGCCGTCCGCGGCGGGGTGGACGCGGCCCCGGTGCTGGGCAGCCGTTCCACGGACACGATGTCCGGGATCGGTCCGGCGCCGCTGGCCGCCGGACAGGTGCTGGCCGCCGGCGGAGAAGCCGAATCCGGCGTCGTCGGGGCTCCCGAACTGCAGCCCGAGTACCCGGGCACGGGGGTGACTGTCCTCGACGTCGTCCCCGGCCCCCGCGCCGACTGGTTCGATCAGGCGGCGCTGGACTCCTTTACCGCCCAGGACTGGTCCGTGCTGCCGCAGTCCAACCGGGTCGGCATGCGGCTGGACGGAACGCCGCTGCAGCGGACCCGCCAGGGCGAACTACCCAGCGAAGGCACCGTGGCGGGTGCCCTGCAGGTCCCGCCGGAGGGCCTGCCCGTGCTTTTCCTGGCCGACCATCCGATCACCGGCGGCTACCCGGTGATCGCCGTGGTGGTCGACTCCCAGCTGGACCTCGCCGGGCAGATCCCCATAGGCGGCAGGATCCGCTTCCGCTGGACTGAATCCACTACTACCGAACACGCCACCACCAACGAAGAAGCGAGTAACTGATGCGCAAGGTCCTGATCGCCAACCGTGGCGAAATCGCGGTCCGCATAGCCCGGGCCTGCGACGACGCGCAGTTGGCGTCCGTCGCCGTCTACGCCGACATCGACGCCGACGCCCTGCACGTCTCCGCCGCCGACGAAGCCTTCAGCCTGGACGGCAACTCTCCCGCGGACACGTACCTGAACATCCCCAAGCTCCTCGCCGTGGCGGCCGAGTCAGGAGCGGACGCCGTCCACCCCGGCTACGGCTTCCTCTCCGAGAACGCCGACTTTGCCCAGGCGGTCCTGGACGCCGGACTGACCTGGATCGGTCCGACGCCGGACGCGATCCGGCTGCTCGGCAACAAGATCACGGCCCGCGACGCGGCCGTCCGGGCCGGTGCACCCTTGGTGGCCGGCAGCGACGGTCCCGTCGACACGGCTGCCGAGGCCCGGGTCTTCGCCGAACAGCACGGCCTGCCGATCGCCATCAAGGCCGCTTTCGGCGGCGGCGGCCGCGGCATGAAGGTGGTCCGGGCCATCGACGAGGTCGAGGAAGCCTTCGACTCCGCCGTCCGGGAAGCAGTGGCCGCCTTCGGCCGGGGCGAGTGCTTCGTGGAGCGCTACCTGGACCGGCCGCGCCACGTCGAGGCGCAGGTCCTGGCGGACGCCCACGGGAACGTCGTGGTGGTCGGAACCCGCGACTGCTCACTGCAGCGCCGGCACCAGAAGCTCCTGGAGGAGGCACCCGCGCCGTTCCTCAGCGACGAGCAGACCAGGCTGATTTACGACGCCGCCAAGGCCGTCTGCCGCGAAGCCGGCTACTCCGGCGCCGGCACGGTGGAATTCCTGGTCGCCGCAGACGGCACCGTGGCCTTCCTCGAGGTCAACACCCGCCTGCAGGTGGAGCACCCCATCACCGAGGAAACCACCGGGATCGACCTCGTCCAGGAACAGTTCCGGATCGCCGCGGGCGAGCCGCTGCGCCTCACAGAGGACCCGGCACCGCGCGGACACGCCTTCGAATTCCGGCTCAACGCCGAGGACGTGGGCCGTGGCTTCCTGCCCTCGCCCGGCACCATCGGCGAGTTCGCCGGCCCCACCGGCCCGGGCATCCGGCTCGACACCGGCGTCCGCTCCGGCTCCTTCGTCGCGCCGCAGTTCGATTCCCTGCTCGCGAAGCTGATCGTCACCGGCGCGGACCGCCAGCAGGCCCTGCGCCGCGCCCGCCGCGCCCTCGCCGAAATGCGCATCACCGGGGTCGCCACCGTGCTGCCGTTCCACCGGGCCGTGCTGGAGTCCCCGGACTTCACATCCGAGGACCGGCTCGGCATCCACACCCGCTGGATCGAAACCGACTTCGCAGAGAGCAACTCCATCTCCGCCGATCCCGACTACAGCACCACCGCGCCCGACGGCGGACGCCGCATCATCACCGTCGACGTGGACGGCCGCCGCCTCGCCGTCGGCCTTCCGGCCGACTTGCTGGACGGCTGGGCCCGGTCAGGCGGGCCCGTCCCTGCCGGGGTGTCCCTTGATGCAGCGTCCGACGGCGGTGCTGCCGCTGCCGCCCCGGGCGAGCTGCGCGCCGACATGGCCGGGACCGTGGTGAAGTGGCTCGTCGAGCCGGGCGCCGAGGTATCGGCAGGTGACCCCGTTGTTGTCCTTGAAGCCATGAAGATGGAAACCCAGGTCGCCGCGCACCGGGACGGCACCGTCACCGACGTCCGCACCGGAGCCGGCGGCGTGGTTGCGGCCGGGGCCGTGCTGGCGCTGATCGGTTAGCAGCGGCCGGTCAGGTGCCGGGCGCCGTTCCGGAGAGACCAAGAACGCCCGCCCGGGTTACCCGGGCGGGCGTTCTGTGCGGCGTTGCACCGAGGGCTACAGCAAGCTCGTGCCGATGTCCTTGCCGATCCGGTGGAGCAGCGCGGCGGACAATTCGGGGTCCTTGGACGAGTCCTGGTCCGTGTACTCGGCCAGCGTGTAGACCCGCGTGAGGTCCATTTCGGCCCACTGTTCCTGGGGCAGGAGGGATCGGCCGGCGACGGCGATGATCGGGCGGGATCCGGACCGCCGGGCGACGGCCGCGGGCAGCTTCCCGGCCAGGGTCTGTTCATCGAGGCTGCCTTCACCGGTGATCACGACGTCGCAGGTGTCCTTGCGCGCATTGAAGTCCAGCAGGTCCAGGAAGTAGTCGGCCCCGGAGACCTGGTTTGCCCCGAGCAGCAGGCAGGCGCGTTTCCTTCTTGACCCCCGCGTGCTCCAGCTTGCGCATCAGGCCCGGCAGTGCCGGTTCGGCGGTGGAGGTGCCGAGGATGAGCAGGTATTCCTCTTTGAGGTGCCGGATCATCTTGAAGATGTTCAGCTTCAGGAAGGCCATCACCGAGCCGAGGACCACCACAACGAAGAGGATCGAGGTGATGTAGAAGAGGGCGATCAGTCCGCCCATGCTTGAGAGGGACGAGACGCCGTACTTGCCGACGGCGAAGGCCATCGCGCCGAACGCGCCCAGGGGGGCGGCCTTCATGATGAAGCCCAGAATCTTGAACATGACCCCGGTGAGGCGCTGGACCCCGTCCAGGACGGGCGCCCCGACTTTGCCCATGGCGTTCAGGGCGATGCCGAAGATCACTGCGATGAAGATGATCTGGAGGATGTCGCCTTCCACGAAGGGCGTGGCGATGCTCGTGGGGATGATGTGGGTCAGGAACTGCCACCACTCCTGGTGGGCGCCGGTTTCGATGAGCTTGGCCGCGGAGTCCGGGGTCTTGATCGTGCTGGTGTCGGCGTTGACGCCCTCGCCGAGGCGGAAGATGTTGATGGCGACCAGGCCGAAGAGCAGGGCGAAGATCGTGCCGATCTGGAAGTACGTCAGGGCCTTCAGGCCGGTCATGCCGACCTTTTTCAGGTCCGCGACGCTGGCGATGCCGCCGACGATGGTCAGGAACACGATCGGACCGATCAGCATTCTCATGGCGTTGACGAAGGTGGTGCCGATCGGCTCCAGGGCGATGCCGGTGGAGGGCGCAAGCCAGCCGACCAGAATGCCGAGGACGATGCCGGTCAATACCCAGAAGTACAGCTGCCGGTACCAGCGTGTCTTGGGGGCCGCGGTTGTGCCCGGGGTGGTGATGGGTCCCATGCTTCCTACCTCATTGTGGAATGTGAAGGGCAGTGGTGCTTGACGAATGAAGAGCTGGGGCGGGCGGCGGCGTTGCGCGGCACCGCCCGCCCCGAACAGCGTCTGGCTAGACGGCGGCCAGGGTGTGAACGAGGGCCTTGACGATCGCATCGGTGACGTCATCGGTGTTGGCCTCGCCGCCGACGTCGCGCGTCAGGTAGCCGGCGGCTGTGGTCTGCTCGATGGCGGCCTCGACGCGGCGGGCTTCCTCGTGCAGGCCGAAGTGGTCCAGCATCAGGGCGGCGCTGGCGATCGCGCCGATCGGGTTGCTGATGCCCTTGCCGGCGATGTCCGGTGCCGATCCGTGGACCGGTTCAAACATGGACGGGAAGCGGCGTTCCGGGTTCAGGTTCGCGCTGGCCGCCAAGCCGAGGCTTCCGGCCAGGGCAGAGCCGAGGTCCGAGAGGATGTCCGCGTTCAGGTTCGAGGCGACGACGACGGAGAGGTCTTCGGGGTGCAGGATGAACTTGGCGCTCATGGCGTCGACCAGGACGCTTTCGGTGGCCACGTCCGGGTAGTCCAGAGCCACGCGCTGGAAGGTTTCGTCCCAGAGGACCATGCCGTACTGCTGGGCGTTGGACTTGGTGACGGAGGAGACCTTCTTCACCGTCCGGGTCCGTGCGAGGTCGAAGGCGAAGCGCATGATCCGCTCACAGCCCTTTTCGGTGAACAATGCGGTCTGGAGGGCGACCTCGTTGCCGGGGCCGCGGCCGCTGAGGTTCCGTCCGCCCAGGCCGGCGTACTCGCCTTCGCTGTTTTCGCGGACAACGATCCAGTCAAGCTCGGTGTGATCGGCCTTGCGCAGCGGGGACTGGATGCCGGGGAGGAACTTCACCGGGCGGATGTTGGCCCACTGGTCGAAGTTCTGCGTGATGTTCAGGCGCAGGCCCCAGAGGCTGATGTGGTCCGGGACGTTCTCCCAGCCGACAGCGCCGAAGTAGATGGCGTCAAAGTCCTTGAGGACTTCCAGGCCGTTCGAGTCCATCATCTGGCCGGTCTTTTCGTAGTAGCCGCAGCCCCACGGGAACTCGGTCCATTCGAAGGCGAACTTGCCGCCGGAATTCTCTGCAAGGGCGTCCAGGACGCGGCGGCCCGCGGAGACAACTTCCTTGCCGACGCCGTCGGCGGGGATGGAAGCGATACTGAATTTCTGGGTGGCGCTCATGTGCCTACCTCCTCGTTGAGTGTGTTAGCAGCGTCACACTGCTTGTCCTCTTCAAGTAGACGGCCCGGCACCAGGCGCCGTCCAAGACCAAGATTCGATACGCTAAATAGGCTCCACCTATTGGTCGGCGGCGTGAGAGTTCCGGACCGCCCGAACATGCAGCTCGGCGACCGTCAGGAAGGCTCTGGCCGCGGGCGTCAGGTCTTCCTTCCGGCTCAGGATCGCGACGTCCAGGTGGGACACAGGTTCGATCAGCAGCGTCCGTAACCCTGACTTGTGCGCCAGGGGTGCCCAGGAGGAGGGCATCACGGCATGGCCCACCCCGGCCAGGACCAGCGGCAGGATCGAGGTCCGGTGCGCCACTTCCACTACGATTTCGGTGTTGACACCGCGGGCCAGCGCATCGTCCACCAGCCACCTCATCAGGGATCCGCGCTGGCTTGCGATCAGCCGGTGCCCGCCAAGATCCTCGCGCTGGATGGCCGTCCCCTTGCCGAAAGTATCCGCGTGGGGGTTGACGATGAGCATCAGGGGCTGGCGCTCAAGCTCCAGAACCTGGACGCCCGGGACGCGGAGGGTGTTGGGGGATCCGGCCAGGCCGATCTCGGTGCTGCCGCTACGAACGGATTCAATGACTTCCTCGGGGGTGAACGCGGCACTGACGTTGAGGCGGACCGACGGATGCGTTCGCGTGTACTCGGCCATCATGGACGTCAGCGGCTCGATGCCGGGGGAGGGCATGGTGATGATGTCCAGCCGCCCGCTCCGCACGCCCCGCAGCGCCTGCACCGCGGACTGGGCGGCATCGAGGTCCCGCATGACGAGTCGGGCCGGGCCGACGAGTTCCTTTCCTGCTTCGCTGAGCACCGCTCGGCGGCCGATGCGGTGAAAGAGGGGTACCCCAAGCTCCCGTTCCAGGCCCGCGATTGTCTGGGAGAGGGAAGGCTGGGCGATGAGCAGGTGCTCCGCGGCGCGGTTGAAACCGTCGTGGTCAACGACGGCCAGAAAATACTTCAACTTCCGCGTGTCCACGGCAGCTCCTTCGCCGGTCCGGTTCCTGGCTTCCGCCGCCAGGAAGGCACGCCCGGGGGCGGCAAAGCTTCCCGCGCTGAAGCATAGATAGCTTGCGCCTCTCTGGACGCGGATCGCGGGGACCTGCGCTGCGTCCGGGTCTGGTCGCTGCTGCAGGGAACGCCTACAATCAGGCTGGGCGCAACGGGCCAAGGCACCGGCCGGACACGCCCGCCGGAGGATCTGATCCATGTTCCCGCGGTGCCGGAAAAGGAGGCCCGCCATGATGGCTATCAACAGGCCCATCTGTGCACTGCCGCCGGAACGCGCTTCCCGGATGGATGACTAAGCGCCATGGAGCCCAATGGAAACCTCGAGACGGAACAAAAATACGACGTCGAGACCTCCTCAGCGCTTCCGGACCTGCTGCAGATCGAGGGCGTAGATCACGTGGCGAAACCGGTGACGGATGATCTTGAGGCCGTGTACTTCGACACCCGGGCGCTGGCCCTCGCCGCACGGCGGATGACCCTCCGGCGCCGCACGGGCGGAACCGACGAAGGATGGCACCTCAAGCTTCCGGTGGGCACGGATCAGCGCGAGGAAATTCATGCGCCGTTGGGCCAGCCGGAGACGGTTCCGGAGGAACTCGCCGATAACCTGCAGGTAATCACCCGGGGCGGCAAACTGGTGCCCGTCGCCCGGCTCAGTACGCGTCGCACCACATACCGTCTCTACGGGCCCGGCGGTGAGCATGTGGCGGACTTCGCTGACGACCTGGTCCACGCCGAAGCCCTGCAGCCGCCCGGACCGGCAATCGACTGGCGCGAATGGGAGCTCGAACTCGTCCACGGGACCACGGAGTTGTTCGAGGCTGCCGCCGCGGCCCTGACCTCCACGGGAGCGCGCCAGTCCGGCTATCCCTCTAAACTCGCACGTGCCTTGGGAGCTGCGTGGCCGGCCGAATTCAGTGGCCAGCCCGGCAAGCCCCGGAAGAAAGGCCCGGCAGTCGACGTAGTGACCGCATACATGCACGAGCGAATCGAAGACTTCCTCGTCCATGATCCTGGCGTCAGGCGGGACACGCCGGATTCCGTCCACAAGATGCGGTCTGCGACGCGCCGGTCGCGTTCCGCCCTGGCCACCTACCGCAAACTCTTTGACCGGGTAGAGGTCAGGGCACTTCAAGCCGAACTGAAGTGGCTGGGCCAGATCCTGGGTCCGGCTCGCGATGCCGAAGTAATGCTTGAACGGCTTCGCCAGCACGTCCAGGAACTCCCCGAAGAACAGAGGTCCGGCGCTTTGGAGCAGGTGATCGAACAGGAGCTGGTCCCGGTTTATGATGCCGGTTACAGCAACGTTTTGAAGACCCTCCGAACCGGCCGCTATTTCCGTCTCCTTGGCGCCCTCGAGGAGTTCCGGGACCATCCGCCGGCCAACTCCCGCGCCATGCGCCCAGCCCGCAAAGTGACGGCCAAGCTCGTCGACAAGGCAGCAACCCGCGTGGAGCGTTCCCGGAAGGCTGTCAAGGACTCCGCGGACCGGACCGCCTATGACACGGCGCTGCACCAGGTCCGAAAAGACGCCAAACGCTTGCGCCACGCGGGCGAATCCGTCACGGAGATCCATGGCAAACGCGCCGTCAAACTCACCAAGGCCGCCGGGCGGTTGCAGACAGTACTCGGCGACCATCAGGACAGCGTCATGGCCACCGCGTTGCTACGCAGACTCGCGGCCACTCCGGACCTGCCCGCCGACGCGGACCTCGGATTGCAGAGTTTGCTGGAGATCGAAGAACGCCTTGCCCGGAAGACGGAGAAAAAAGGCCGCAAAGCCGCGAAAAAGCTTCGCGGGCGGCGGCTGCGCTCCTGACCGGGTTCGCTGACGCCTGCGCCTCGTGCCGCAACCCCGCCCTTTCGAAAACGCAGCGGTGCCGGGTCTAACGCGCGCGGGCGCATCCGTGTCAGGATCAGGCATGCCCCAACGCCTGATGCTGCTCGACACCGCGTCGCTGTACTTTCGCGCCTTCTACGGCTTGCCCGACACGATCCGCCGCGCCGACGGCACGCCGGTGAACGCGGTTCGAGGCCTGCTCGACATGATTGCTCGGCTCACGACGGACTACCACGCGACACACCTGGTTGCGTGCTGGGACGACGATTGGCGCCCCCAGTGGCGGGTGGACCTCCTTCCAAGCTACAAGTCGCATCGGGTCGCGGAAGTGGTGGCCGGTGCCCCTGACGTGGAGACCGTGCCGGACGCACTTGAGGCGCAGATCCCGATGATCCGGCGGGTGCTTGAGCTCGCCGGCATCGCCGTCGTGGGGGCTGCCGAACATGAGGCCGACGACGTCATCGGCACCTATGCCAGTCATGCCGACCTGCCGGTCGATGTGGTCACGGGGGACCGCGACCTGTTTCAGGTCGTCGATGACGACCGTCAGGTCCGGGTGATCTACACCGCCCGCGGCATGAAAAACCTCGAAGTCCTGACTGACGTGGCGATCGTTGGCAAGTACCGCGTGCTGCCGGAGCAGTATGCCGATTACGCCACGCTCCGCGGCGACACCTCCGATGGGCTGCCAGGTGTTGGAGGCATCGGCGAGAAGACCGCCGCAGCCCTACTCGGAGAGTACGGCACGCTCGACGGGCTGCTCGCGGCCGCGGAGGATGCCGGCAGCGGGCTGTCGGCCTCAGTGCGGGCGAAGCTTGCCGCTGCGGCCGACTACCTGGCGGTCGCGCCCGCCGTCGTGAAGATCGTGCGGGACCTTGAACTCCCGACGCTGGAGGATGCAGGCGCGAGGTTGCACCCTGTCATCGGCCGTCCGCGGGCCGACCTTGAGCGGCTCTCCACCGAGTGGAACCTCGGTGGCTCGGTCAGGCGGCTACTCGAGGCGCTCGACCTGCATCGTTAACGGAAATTGCTTTGACATGAGTGGGCGGAGGTACGTTCCGCCGGAACGCACCTCCGCCCTCTGACGGTCGGCCTGTCAGTGTTTCTTGAAGGCGTCTTTGACTTTTTCGCCAGCCTGCTTCAGGTCTGCTTTGACCTGGTGGCTCTTGCCTTCGGACTTCAGCTTTTCGTCGCCGGTGGCTTTGCCGGCTGTCTCTTTGCCCTTGCCGTGGAGTTTCTCGGCGGCGTTGTGGATCTTGTCACCCAGGCCCATGATGATTCTCCTTTTTTGGTCGCCCCCGCGACGTGAATGCCATGGAGGCCCACAATTAATTGTAGGGACACAAGCGTCAAAAGTGGCCGGAAGGTTGGTCGGTCAGCTATTTCCGGGATCTACACGTCTGCGGAAGATAACGGCTCAATTCCTAGGCGATCAGAGTATGCAGATCGACTCCGAAGAGGGCCACGAGCGGCCAGAGGACAATCGCCGCCAGGCCTTCCACAATATTTCCGGGAATGTTCCACGCCACGAGATAGCCATGGGTTGCGGCGACCACGACGCCGATGCCCAGATACACGGCACCGATCAGGCCTATACCGCCCCTTCCGGATTGGCGCTTGCCTATTCCTCGCATCATCGCTCATCTCCCACTGCGGGGCGTGAATGCAACAACTACCGTGACGCCAACTATAGTGACGCCGGGCTCATTCGGGGAGGGGCTATTGACCCAAGGCCAGCGCCGAAGCCACGGGATGAAAGGCAGCTATTCACGGACAAACCCGCTCCACCTGGGGCACCTGAGCAAGCACTGGCGGCGGGATCGCGAAAGTGCTCGAAGCATCAGATGCTGTATACATGTAGGCGTCGGCGGCGGACATCGCCGCCCCTTGAGGGGAGTGAGCGCAATGCAGCCATGGTGCGGTTTGCGGACGAGCCCATGAAGCAGTGCAAATCATTGCCCGCAATCTCTAGCAGCACCCTTGGCATCCTGTGATCGGTGAGCTCGGCCGCCGTTCAGCGTCGGCGCTACTTGTTCACTCCACCCTCATTCAGGCCGTAACCTTCCTGCTCCGGCCCGCGATAAGTTACCGGGCCCTGGAGTTGGCCGTTCCCGACTTCGCGCTCGGAGCCCTCGCTGCCACATACGCCGTCGTGCCGCTACTGCTGGCCATCCCCACAGGGGCCCTCGTGGATCGTCTTGGCGAAAAGCGACTCATGGTCCTTGGCTCCCTCCTGGTGCTGACCTCGTCGCTGTTCCTGCTGTTCTGGGGCTCGTCGGTGGCCGCCCTTGTGGCCGGGAACGCGTTCCTGGGAGCAGGCCACCTCGCCTGCGTGGTGGGACAGCAGGCGGTGGTTGCCAACAATCTGGCTTCCTTCCGGCTGGATGCAGGATTCGGGTATTTGACCTTCGCCGCCTCCCTCGGTCAGGCTCTCGGACCACTGGCCATTTCCTTTGCCGGAGGATCCGCTGTTCGCCCGGACACCCACGTCATGTTTCTGCTCGCCGCCGGGGCAAGCCTTGTCCTGCTCGGGACCGCGTTTTGCATTTCCGGCAAGGTCACCGGCAGAAGGCACCGGGCCGGGGCGGTCGGAAATGTGCCCGGCAGCACCGTTTCCCTGCTGAAGACCCCGGGCCTGGTCCGTGCGCTGGCGACCAGCGCAACCGTGCTCGCGGTGGTGGACCTGACGGTTGTCTACCTCCCGGCGCTGGGTGCCGAACGTGGCCTCAGCGCGGCGACCGTGGGCCTGATGCTCTCCGTGCGTGCCGTGTTCTCCATGATTTCCAGGCTGGGCCTGGGGCGCCTCTCCCGGACGCTGGGGCGGACCCGCCTCATGCTCTGGAGCCTTGCCCTGTCCACCGTCACTCTTGCTTTAGCGGCCATTCCGATGCCGGTCTGGTTGCTGTTCATCGTCCTGGCGGCACTCGGGCTCGGGCTGGGCATCGGCCAGCCCCTGACCATGTCCTGGCTCACCACCCAGGCTCCGGCCGGACAGCGCGGCCGGGCCCTCGCCCTCAGGCTTGCCGGCAACAGGATTGGACAGGTGGTGCTCCCCAGCGCCGTCGGTGTCGTCGCGGCGGGGCTCGGTGCCAGCGGCGTGCTGCTGACGTGCGCCGGGGTGGTCGGCGGAACACTGCTCTTGGTGCGCGGCGTCCGCCTGGACCAGGACTAACCCCGTAACCCAACTCTTCGGTCGTTTTCGTTCCCACCGCAGGTGACGGCAGCTGATCTTCGTCTTTCTGGTCAGTGCGTTCGTAACTATCAGATTTGGATTGGTTAAGGAGAGCGCAGATCATCGAGCAGCCGTTGCACGTGCTCCGGACGTTCGATGTTGGCGAAGTGGCCGCATTGCGGGATCGTCACCATCCGGACCTGCGGGGTTATATCGGCCAATCGGACCAGGTCCGACGCAGGCGTGAAAATATCACTGTCGCCGCGGGTCGCCAGCACCGGGCACGAGATACTGCGCCATTGGTCAAAATCGTAGCCCGCTGCGGCCCAGGCAGCTGCGGAGAAACCGGCCGGCCGGGCGCCATCGCCGAGCTCACGGAGCACTCCGGCAGGTATGGCTGCGGGGTCTGCGAAGAACGGCGACATCAGCGGTCCCATCAGAGGGGTGGTCCCGACTGCGCGGACCAGCGCCGGGCCGGCCGGCCCAAGGGCCGCCATGGAGCGCATGGCCAGCAGCATCCCGACAAACGTCGGAAACCTGGAGAGGCTGCGCAGTGGCCCGCGGGCCGCCTCGGACACGCCGAATGTGGTGGCAGAAATGGCGGCGACGCTGGCGGTCCGCTCCGGCCACGCCGCAGCGATGTGCAGTGCCAGGAATCCTCCCATGGAGTGGCCTACCAGGTTCCATCGCCGGTAGCCGAGCGAGTTCAGTACGCCGGTGACAGCGCGTGCCATCGCCTCGATGCTGAATTGTTCCAGCCGTGCTCCCCTCGTGGATTCACCCCAGCCCGGCAGGTCAATCAGCACCCTGTCATGGGCCGGCGTCCCGGAAAGCAAGGCCCGGAAGGTAGTCCAGGATCCCGCGGCGCCGTGAAGGTAGACGTTCGGGGTACCGGACGCAGGGCACCGGCCGCCGGTGCCCTGCTGCACTCGCACCGCGCAGGGACCCAGCTCCGTGGGAAGGATCTGCCGCCGCAGCGTGGCCGCTGCCTTGGGGGCGGGCTCCTGTTGAACACTCATGGTCACCTTCTGCTCGAAGTCTCTGAAACTGATTCGGAGCCAGAGGACTTACGGACCGGACGTGCAGGGGCGCGGTGGGGCTAGATGGTGATTCTTCGGTTGATCACCTTTTCCGCAGTGTCGTAGAGGGTCTGGTTGTGGGCGCGGGCGTAGCCGCGGAGCAGCGCGAATGCCCCGCTCATGTCGACATTGGCGGTGTGGGCGATCACGCCCTTGGCCTGCTCGATCAGGATGCGGCTGTTGAGGGCGTGCCTCAGCTGTTCGTTGATCAGGGCGCTTTCCCTAGCCGCGCGTTCCTGTAGGAGGGTGATGGTTGCCACGTCAGCGAAGGCCTGAGCGATGGCGGCATCCTCGGAACTCAGGGGACCGACCTCGTGGCCGAAGAGGTTCAGAGCACCGATGGTCCGGCTGCGCAGGCGCATCGGGACGGCGTGGAGGGACCGGAATCCCTGAGATAGGGCAGAAGACTGGAACAGGGGCCATCGGGAGCCCTGGGCGGCGATGTCATCGATAGCCACAACAGTCCCGCTCCTGTAGCAGTCAACGCATGGCCCCGCACCGGCCTCGAGCTGGAGGACTTCCACGAGTTGGCTTTCCTCGCTCGTCGAGGCCATTACCTGAAGGTCTCCGACCGGGTCGACGAGCACGAGTCCGGCGGCCGCGGCGTCAAGAATGTCGACGGATTCATCCACCAGGGTGTGGAGGAGGTCAAAGACGTCGTAGTCAGCCACAAGAGTGTCCGCGATCTTGACGAAAGCGGCACTCACGCGCACGGCACGGCCTATCGTCGCCATACTCGGATTTTACTGCAGGAGTGGGTCGGAGCGTCAGGGTCCAGCCCGCTGAAGACCTACCTTCCTGACTGGCTCTCGGATAAACTAGGTGTGTTGCCCCGGACCCCGGTAGCGCCATATCTTATCGGCGCACTTTCCAGGAGAGCCAGCTCATGCGAGGCAACCCCATCACCCGTCCGGCGTCTGCACGCCCGTACGATCCCTCCGGTCCGATCCCAGAAGTTCCGCGCCCCGCACGAATGGATTCGGGCGCGGACCAGCGGGAACGGCAACCTGATGCTGAGCCCGAGTGGGCGGCGTCGCCATCGCCGACGGCCGAAACCCTCGAGGGGCTTGCCGCTGAGCTGTCCGACCTCTTGTGGAGGCGGCAGGAATGGCCACCCGCCACCACTTCGCATCGCAGCAGGGCGCAGAATCCCGGCCTTTGGCGGGACAAACTGCTCGCAGAGATCGAGGATCTTGCGGGGGAGCTGAACAGGAAGGTAGCCCGGTATTCATCGGTGCGGGCCGTACAAGCCCCGGAAGGGCCTTCGAGCCCGACGGACGCGGCTGCCGTGGCGTGGATTCACCAAACCCTGGAAGATATCAAGGCGACTGCCCTGGGCCTCGAAATTGCATCCCGGGAAGCGTTCATTCGGGCCGGTATGGCGGAGGAACAGCGCCTGAACGTCGAAACTGCCCACGGACGAAAGACCGGAACCGTAGATTGATCGGCCGCATGGGAACGCCCCTTCGGTAGTAACGCCCGAAAAATTCATTTGCGGTTCGCTGAAGGCACCGGCTGGTCGTAGGCGAAGACCCCGCTTGCTTGGGGCATGCTGAAGGCATGTGTGACGGGTTCGAGGAAGAACGCATGGATGCGGGCGGGTCAACGCTCTTTGCCCGGCATGCACGGGATCGATTCGGGGCATCCCACGGCAGAGGAGGCTCCCGCCGAGCTGTCCGCCGCGCTGCTCAAGTTCCCCTGATGGCCCAGCGAGCGGCATCCGACATCTCTCGTGCGGCACCCGCCGCAAGCAGACACTCCCGGACAAGCCATGCTGCGCCGGAAACCTGCGGGAAACGTCTCCGGTCTACGCTGGTCACGCAGGGGCGCCCCATGCCGGGGTGTCACCCCTTTGGAAGGGATTCTTGATGCATCTGATGCCCCGTGAGCAGGAAAAGCTCATGATCGTGGTCGCCGCCGATCTCGCCCGCCGGCGCCAGGCCCGCGGCCTGAAACTGAACTTTCCCGAGGCCGTCGCCGTCATCAGCTACGAACTGATTGAGGGCGCCCGGGACGGGCGGACCGTGGCGGAGCTCATGAGCTACGGAACCACGCTCCTGCGCCGCGACGACGTCATGGAAGGTGTGCCGGAAATGATCCATGACGTCCAGGTCGAAGCCACGTTCCCGGACGGCACCAAGCTCGTCACCGTCCACGATCCCATCCGCTAGGGGCTCCAATGATTCCGGGAGAATACGTCCTCAGCGCCACACCGCTGGTGATCAACGCCGGCCGTGAGGCGGTGGAGGTCACGGTGACCAATACCGGCGACCGACCCGTCCAGGTCGGCTCGCACTATCACTTTGCCGAAGCCAACCCGGCGCTGAAGTTTGACCGGCAGGCCGCCTACGGCCGGCGATTGGACATCCCCGCGGGCACCGCCGCACGGTTCGAACCGGGGGACGGCAGGACCGTCCGGCTGATTGAACTCGCCGGCAGCCGCGAAGTCCACGGGCTCAGCAACGCCGTCAACGGCAAACTCCAGGAGACTGGACTCCATGTTTCCGAACTCCACGTTTCCGAACGGAAGGGTGACGCCCAGTGAGTTTCGAGTTGTCCCGCAGGCAATACGCTGACCTCTACGGCCCGACGACGGGCGACGCCATCCGCCTGGCCGACACCGCACTGTTCCTCGAGATCGAAAAGGACCTCACCGTCTACGGCGAGGAAGTGGTGTTCGGCGGCGGCAAGGTGATCCGCGACGGCATGGGCCAGAACGGCCAGATGATCCGTGATGAGGACATTCCGGACACCGTGATCACCAACGTCGTGGTGCTGGACTACACCGGGATCTACAAGGCCGACGTCGCGCTCCGGGACGGCCATATCTTCCGGATCGGCAAAGCAGGCAACCCGCAGATCACCGACGGTGTGGACATCGTCATCGGTGCCAGCACCGAGATCATCGCCGGCGAACGGAAAATCCTGACCGCCGGCGGCGTGGACTCCCACATCCATTTCATCTCCCCGGACCAGGTCCCCGCTGCCCTGTGCAGCGGCGTAACCACGATGATCGGCGGCGGCACCGGACCGGCCGAGGGCACCAAGGCCACCACCGTCACCCCCGGCAAATGGCACATCCAGCGCATGCTGCAGGCGGCCGAAGGACTCCCGATCAACATTGGCCTGTTCGGCAAGGGGCACGCGTCCGCCGTCGAACCCCTCGCAGAACAAATCCGTGCCGGTGCGATCGGGCTGAAAGTCCACGAGGACTGGGGTTCCACCACGTCCTCGATCGACACCTCCCTGAAGGTCGCGGACCAGTACGACGTGCAGGTGGCCATCCACACCGACACCCTGAACGAATGCGGCTTCGTGGAGGACACCATCCGGGCGATCGACGGCCGCGTGATCCACACCTTCCACACCGAGGGCGCCGGCGGCGGCCACGCCCCGGACATCATCAAGATCGCCGGGCTGCCCAACGTCCTCCCGGCCTCCACCAACCCCACCCTGCCGTACACGCGCAACACGATCGAAGAGCACCTGGACATGCTCATGGTGTGCCACCACCTGAACCCGGGCATCCCGGAGGACGTGGCGTTCGCGGACTCCCGGATCCGCGCCGAGACCATCGCCGCCGAGGACGTCCTGCAGGATCTGGGCATTTTCGCGATCACGTCCTCGGACTCCCAGGCCATGGGCCGGGTGGGCGAAGTGATCATCCGCACCTGGCAGGTGGCGGACAAGATGAAAAAGCAGCGCGGCGTGCTTAAGGACCCGGACGGCGGCAGCCATGGCGCCGCTGCCGGTCTGGGCGCGGAAAGCGACAACTTCCGGATCAAGCGGTACGTGGCGAAATACACCATCAACCCGGCCATCGCGCAGGGGATGGCTGACTCGATCGGCTCGGTGGAGGTCGGAAAGTTCGCGGACCTGGTGCTCTGGGACCCGGCGTTCTTCGGGGTAAAGCCGGAGCTGGTACTCAAGGGCGGACAGATCGCCTACGCCCTCATGGGGGACGCCAACGCCTCCATTCCCACCCCGCAGCCACGCACCATGCGCCCGATGTTCGCCGCCTACGGCAAAGCCCTGCAGCAGTCCTCCATCACGTTCCTGTCCCAGGCCGCCATCGAGGCCGGGGTCCCGGCCGAGTTGGGGCTGGAGAAAGTCATCCGGCCCGTGTCCGGCATCCGCAACCTCACGAAGGCGGACCTCAAGTACAACGGCGCCACCCCGCACATTGAGGTGGACCCGGAAACGTATCAGGTTACTGTCGACGGCGAGGACGTCACGTGCGAACCGTCCGACGTGCTGCCAATGGCCCAGCGCTACTTCCTTTTCTAGGCCCCGGAGGAGACCAACATGATCATCGACAAGGTCCTCGGCAACACGCACGACCTTCCGCCCGGGCCGGACCCCTATATCGGGCTCCATCGGGAAAAGGTGGTGCTGCCGAGCGCCCAGCTGGTCAAACGCATCCAGCGCGTCATCACCGATCACGGCAAGGAGCTGGGCATCCGCCTCCCCTCCGGGTCGTCAGACCTGCGCGACGGCGACATCCTGCACGTGGCCGAGACCAACATGATCGTGGTGTCGGTGCTCCCCACCGACGTCCTGGTGATCGCGCCGCGATCCATCCACGAGATGGGTGTGGTGGCGCACTCCCTGGGCAACCGGCACCTGCAGGCCCAGTTCTTCGACGCCTCCTCGGAGTTTGGGGCCGAGGTGATGGTCTGCCAGTACGACCACACCGTGGAGGACTATCTCAAGCACGTCGGAGCGCCCTACGACCGCCAGGAGCGCGTGATGCCCGTCCCCTTCCGCCATGCCGAACACTCGCACTAATTTGGCGCTAGAAGCGCCAGCGGGTGAAGGGGGCCGTGCCCGTCCCCAGCCGCTCCCAACTCTCGCAAGCTCGAGTCGGGGCCCTCGCGGCAGTGGGCCCATCGCGGTGCCCGCCACGCCGCGGCCCCCTTCACCCGCCGCCGCGTCGGGTTACCAGCTCGCTTTGCAGCAGTTGACGGATTCAGCGCTTCCTACCGGGGCTTTTGCTCACTCGCTTGGGTTTGAGACCTATATCGAGCGGGGGATCGTGCGGGATGAGGCTAGCTTTGGGGTCTGGCTGGCGGCGTTCATTTCACAGCAGCTGACGTATTCGGATGCCTTGGCCATCCGCTTTCTTTATGAGGGCGTTGCTGTTGCCGAACTGGATGCTCTGCTGACCGCTCAGTTGCTGCCCCGGCAGTTGCGTGAGGCCAGCATCAAGATGGGTGGCCGGCTGCTGGAGATCGGCGTCGAGATTTTTCCGTCCGCCGAGGTGGCGGAGTACCGGGAGCTGGTGACTTCCGGACGGGCCGCCGGGCACCAGCCGCTGGCATTCGCGGTGATCGCCGGATCCCTGGATGCCCCGCTACCCGAGGCCCTCGCCGCCTATCTGTTCGCCACGGTGACGTCGCTGACGCAGAACGCGGTCCGCGCCATCCCCCTGGGGCAGAACGCCGGCCAGCGGCTCCTGCGGAAGGCCGCCGACGACGTCGCTGCCGCGGCTGAGCGGGCCGGCCGCCTTACGCCTGACGACTTTGGGGCTGTCAGCCCCGGCCTTGAGATTTCACAGATGCGGCACGAACGCCAGCGCGCCCGCATGTTCATGAGCTAAGCCGCAATCGAAATATGTCTGGAGAAGAATATGTCTGAGCCCATCAAGATCGGCATTGGCGGCCCGGTGGGTGCCGGCAAGACCCAGCTCGTGGAGCGCCTCACCCGCCACATGAGCCGGGAGATCTCCATGGCCGCCATCACCAACGACATCTACACCATCGAGGACGCCAAGATCCTTGCCGCTAACGGGATCCTCCCGCTGGACCGGATCATCGGCGTTGAAACCGGCGGCTGCCCGCACACCGCCATCCGCGAAGACACCTCCATGAACACGGCGGCGATCGAGGAGCTCAAGAAGCGGCACCCGGACCTGCAGGTGATCTTTGTAGAATCCGGCGGCGACAACCTGTCCGCCACGTTCAGCCCGGAGCTGGTGGACTTCTCCGTCTACATCATCGACGTGGCACAGGGCGAGAAGATCCCGCGCAAGGCCGGCCAGGGCATGATCAAATCCGATCTCTTCATCATCAACAAGACCGACCTCGCACCCCACGTCGGTGCGGACCTGTCCGTCATGGAACGGGACTCCCGCGAATTCAGGGGCGAGAAGCCGTTCTGCTTCACGAACCTCAAGACCGACGAAGGGCTGGAGCGCGTCATCGAATGGGTGCGGCGGGACGTCCTGATGCTCGACCTGACGCCATGAGCACTCTCGGGCTGGCTCCGGGCGACTTCACCGCCAAGGCGGCGAGGCCGGATTTTGGGGCCGCGGTGTGGCGGGCACCGCGAAGCGGGCACGGCCCCAAATCCGGCGAAGCCGCCGGAGCCAACCAGAGCGTCCGGACAGCGAGGGGGGAGCTCGAACTCCTCGTCGCCGACCGGGGTGGACGGTCTGTAGCGACGCAGCAGTACCATCGCGGGGCGTTGCGGGTGTTGCGGCCGCATTATCTGGATGAGTCGGGGCAGGTCTGTTATGTGCTCGTGAATCCGGGCGGGGCTTATCTGGGGGCTGACCTTTATGTGATTGATGTGGAGGTGGCGGACGGGGCGAAGTTGTTGCTCGCCACGCAGTCGGCCACCAAGATCTACCGGACGCCGGAGTCCTTTGCCGAGCAGCGGATGCGGTTGCGGCTGGGGGAGGGGGCACGGTTGGAGCTCGCCCCGGATCAGCTGATCGCGTACCGGGAGGCCAGCTACCGGCAGAATACCCACATCACGGTGCGGCCGTCGTCGAGCCTCATCATGGCCGAAGTCGTCACTCCCGGATGGTCGCCGGACGGGGCGCCCTTCCAGTATGAGGAACTGCGGCTTCGGACCGAGATACACGTCGAGTCTGACGGGGACAGCGGGCTGCTGGCCCTCGATAACGTGCTGATCCGCCCGCCCCTGGATGACGTCACCGGATTGGCTTTTATGGAGGGCTTCAGCCATCTGGGTTCCCTGATTGTGGTGGACCCGCTTGTGGACCAGGCCCTCGCCGACGAACTCCATGAGATCACTGCGGCCCACGACGCCTATACAGGGATTTCCCTCACCGCGCCCCTGCTGGGGACGGCCGGACTGGTCCTGCGATCGCTCTCCAACGGGACGGAACAGCTCAGCCGGCTCCTTGGCGACGCTACGGCCCTGCTGCGGAAGCGCTGGTACGGACAGGAACCGCTGAATCTCAGGAAATACTGATGACTGCTCTGGACCAGATGGCCGCGCTGTACCGGGACCGCGAGCAGCTCCCGCGCCGGACGCGCCTGATGGTCACTTTCGGTGCGGTGGCCGTCCTGCATGCCGCCGCCGTCGCAGCGTTGTGCTCAGGAGCCGCTGGAGGCGGCCAGCCGCTTGCCCTGGGGCTCGTGCTGACCGCCTATCTCGCGGGCGTGAAACACAGCTACGACTGGGACCACCTCGCCGCCATTGACAATTCCACCCGCAAATTCGCCGCCGAACACCGGGATCCCGTGAGCGTGGGGTTTGCTTTCAGCCTGGGCCACAGCACAGTGGTGGTCCTGGCCGGTGTGCTGCTGGTGGCAGGAGTCTCACTCGTGGGCAGCTTCATCACCGAGGGGACTCCCGGCAATCTGCTGCTGGGCCTGATCGGCGGCGGCGTGTCCGGGCTCTTCCTGCTTGCCATCGGTGTTGTCAACGGATCGGCCTTCATCAGGACTGTGCGGCTTCACCGAAGCGCACGCAGCGGCGTCGACGTTGCCCATGCCGATCTGGCAGCCGGAGGCTTCATGGCCCGGCTCCTCACACGGCCCCTCGCCCGGGTTCAGCGCCCCCTGCACATCTACCTGATCGGCTTCCTCTTTGGGCTGGGTTTCGATACCGCCACGACGATCGGGCTGCTGATCATGGCTACGGCCGCATCGCTGGCCGGTGTTGCCATGTTCGCCCTGTTGGCACTCCCGCTGGCCTTCGCGGCGGCCATGACGCTTTGCGACACCATCAATGGCGTGGCCATGATGCGGATGTACCGCTCGGCCCTGGCCGATCCCCGCCGCAAGCTGGCCTTCAACGCGGTTATCACAGGCATTTCTGCTGTGTCGGCCCTCATCATCGCCGTCATCACGCTTGGCAGCATCCTTCATTCAGCCTTCGGCCTCAGGGATCCGCTGACCGGATGGCTGGCGTCCGTTGATTTGGGTGACGCCGGGCTGCTGCTGGTGGCCGCGTTGCTGACCATCTGGGTAGCCGCTTCCCTGCGGTGGCGAATTGGTTTCTCGAGCCGTAACGGCTGACGATGCGGCCCTGGACTTCCTCACAGTCCGTTCACAGCAGCGCGACAGACGGTCGACAGTCCGGGGTTTGAGGATGGGGATACGGCTTCAAGTCCAGGAGGCGGGACTGGCGTTAACGACGAGATCAGGATGACCCATGAACGAGCACGAACCCCCCACACAGAGCACTAGCCCAGCACCCGGCGCCGGTGGCCCGAAGACCAGGAAGCGCGTTGGCGCCGGCGTCTATGTTGCCTGCCTGATGGCTGCGGGCGGGCTCGGCGGGGTTGTGGCCGCCGGATCGACGTCGATCTGGAGCACTGAAGCCCTGGCATCCGGCACAGTGCAAACCGCCCACTACGCATCGGTGATCGTCAACAATCCTGACAGCGTGAACGCGGTCACCGCGGCCGCGCAGAAGGCGTCGCCCAGCGTGGTCACCATCAGCGTCAGCTCAGGCTCTTCAGGCGGTACCGGGTCGGGCATAATTCTGGATACTTCCGGCCACATTCTGACGAACACGCACGTGGTCACCCTTGACGGGCAGGCCGCAAACGCGGCCATCGAGGTTCGTACCAGCGACGGCACGGTCTACCCGGGAACGATCGTCGGCACGGACCCGCTCTCGGACCTGGCCATCGTCCAAATCACCGCCTCCGGGCTGGTTCCGGCGTCCTTGGGCGATTCCGGCAAAGTCAACGTCGGAGAAACTGCCATCGCCATCGGGGCGCCCCTGGGCTTGAGCGGAACCGTCACGGACGGCATCGTCTCGGCAGCGAACCGCACCATTGAAACCGAGTCGTCGGCCGCATCCGGCTCACAGAACGGGTCCGCCAGCGCCGCGCAGGAGACCATCACCATCAACGTCATTCAAACGGACGCGGCCATAAACCCGGGAAACTCCGGCGGTCCCCTGGTGAACACGGGCGGTGAGATCATCGGCGTCAACGTGGCCATCGCCTCGGCCGAATCCACGTCTTCTACCTCAGCCCAAGCCGGGAACATCGGAGTCGGCTTCTCCATCCCCATCAATGACGCGAAACGCGTCGCCCAAGAAATCATTGCCACAGGCACGGCCACGCACGGGCAACTTGGCATCTCGGTCCAGGACAACTCCACGGGAACCTCATCGGGGTTCTCGACCGGGGCAGAGGCCGCCGAAGTGACCCCGGGCTCAGCGGCGGACAAGGCCGGCCTGAAAGCCGGCGACGTGATCATCGTGCTGGGCGGCCGTAGTGTGACTGATGCCTCCGAGCTCACCGCGGCAACGCGGGAGCAGGCAGCCGGGGCCACCGTCACGATCACCTTCCTCCGCGACGGCCAGGAGCACAGCACGGACGCCACCCTCGGTGCGGCCACAACGACTCAAAATTGACAGTCATTCTGTCACCTTGACGGAGTTCGTTTCGCTCAATCAACACGTAGGGTGATGGGGAGGAGCGGACTTCGGTGGGAATTACCGTCCTCTCGACACAAGTACCGCTCTTTCTTCAATCCAGACGCATCCTCACAGTCCGGATACTTCCTTCACAGTTCTGCTCCAGGTCCTATGGGGTTTGGAGGCATCGACGGTCCTTAACGGACAGCCCGATGGCATGGCACGCGTTCCCCTGCCGAAACGGTCGGACAGGGACCTTTATCGAACCGACGCCCGAGAGGCAGCAGTGACTGACATGCATATCAAGGAACAATGGAACCGGCTCGATCCAACCACTCAGCAGTGGCTGATGGACAACCCGGGATGCATAGTGCTGCCCCGCACTCTGACGGCAATTTTCAACAAGGAAACGAGTGAGAATGCCGACACCGACGTGCATGGCGAAACGTTGCTCACGGACGAGGATATTCAATTCATACAGGCCAAGGCACGCGAAGCAATGGGCACAGGAACTGCTTCAGACTTTCGACTCTTTGACGCCACCCAACCCTAACCATCAACCTCGGGGGAAGCCGGGAGCGGTTCCGCTGCAGGAGTCCGCCAGCAACGTGCGCCGGGGCAAACTATTCAGGGCCCGACCGCCGGGGGAGCCCCGCCACGCCAAAGCGCTGGAAGGATGCGCTTTGTTGGGCAAGCCGGCGCATGGCCAGAAGCACCGGTTCCATCAAGAGCGTCCCGAGAACCACGTACCGCATCGCGGCCTCGGCAGAATCAGTGGGAACACTTTCGACGTCGGTCTCCGCAACGTCCCGCATGGCCGCGGCGTAGCGGTCCAAAAGCGCCGGCGTCGGGTCGAATCCTGCGGCTGAGAGTCCGCGCAGGGCCTCCACCAGGGCGGCCTGGGTGTTGTGGTCGCACGTCTCGGCGCCCCAGCCCCAACGGTCCAGGAGCTGTTGTGCCGTGGAGAGATCGACGTCGTCCGGCGCCGTCCTGGTGACCGCCCGGTGCGCGATTCCGAGCAGATCGTGGCCGGACTCCGGAGGGTTCTCCAGAGCAAGCAGCACCTCCCGGGTGGCGCTGATGCTCAGACCGGCGGTGCCAATGAGTGCCCTGATGAGCTTCAGCCGCCGTACATGCGAGTCGTCGTAGCGGGCCTGGGTCGCGGACGTCAGCACGCCGTCGTGAAGTAAATTCTCCCGAAGGTAGTACTTGATGGTGGCCACCGGTACCTCAGTGGCTGTGGCCAGCTGCGAGATGCGCAAAGTTTCTCCTTGACTTAGATAGTAGTACTCGCCAATATGGGAAACATTGGAGAGTGGAGATATCTAGTTGGGAGAAAAGTATGGCACGCATCAACGCTGGACGTTTCACACACCGTTATTCCGGGGATCTGGTGGTCTTCCTGATCGGCATGCGGGTTAACAGCCCCTGGCGTCCGGATTTGTGGCTACCTGTCTTCTTTGCGATGCCCCGGATGCTGACGGAGCTCCTGCGAGAGCCGGGTTCCGGGCTCTTGGGGGTCCGATTTGCCCTCGGATCAGGCGGGCCGGTCATCGTGCAGTACTGGGATTCGGTGGACAAGCTGTATGCCTACGCCAGTGCGCCCGAGTCCGGGCACAGGCCGGCCTGGAGTGCCTTCAATCGCCGGGCAAGAAAGGCCCCCAAGGCCGTCGGGATCTGGCATGAGACATTCCAGGTGAGCCGGGCGGAGAGCATGTATGTCTCGATGCCTACCGAAGGACTCGCCCAGGCCACCGAGCTTGTGCCCGTGGGACCCGGAAGTCATCACGCGAAGGAGCGGCTGACCAGCCCGGGCTGAGGACTAGATGAAGCCGAAAATGGGAGGGAAGAGCACCACGACGGCGGCTGCCCAGGCGCCGTAGAGCGGCAGATACCGTGTTTGCCAGCGCTCCAATGCGGCAGACGGGAGGTTGCCGCGGTGGAATCCGACGGCGAGCCAGGCCGCCCGGAACAAGTGCACCAGCAGCAGAAGGTTCAGGCCAAGCGCGGCGATCTTGTTGGGGCTGTAGCCGAACTCGGCGATGCGGGTCAGCATCGCACTAAGCATCACGGCATCGACGGCAAGCGCCGCGAGGACGAGGACCAACTGCACAGCGTCGAAAAGCCCGGGAGGCGCGAGCGGGTCGCGGGCGGAAATTGAGTAGAGCAGAAGGCAGAGGACGAGCACGAGGATGGCGTCCATGAGGATGAGCAGGTTGCGGTCGATGTCGGCGAAGCCGCCCGCTGCGGCAAGCACGGCCAGAAGGACCAGCAGCATGGCAACCGTCAGGGGCGTGAAAACGCGGGTGAGGACAGGAGCGATGTTTTCGACGACCTGCTGCTTGGCTTCGACCAGCCAGGTGGCCACCACGAGCGCGCCGGGCACCGCGAACGGCAGGATCCAGTCTTCCAAAACCGGCTCGAAGTCCATGCCGAGGATCCGGAGGGTCGCAAGGGTGAGTGCGATCAGGACGGCGCCGCCCAGCGCCAGCAGAGTGTAATAGATGGCCAACTCGCCGGTGAATCGGACAAAGTCCATGCGTCGCTTGTCCGAGCGCCATCTGCCTCCCGTGTAGGCAACTCCGACCAGCAGCCAGAGGATGACCGGGGCATGCAGTGCGGCGAGCATTCCGGTGGAGCTGCCGGGGGCGAACGGGTAGACGTTGAGTATGACGGTGAGGGCGGCAAACGGGACGAGCAGTATCGCCGCCACGGCCCTGGTGAGGCGCCGTTTCCACGCGAAGTAGCCCGCCAGGAAAGGAAAGACGAGCAGACCAAGGTTGCGCGTCAATGCTGCTGCGTCGTCGATCCACGCAGAACCGGCCTTGACCGCAACACCGGCCCCGACGGCCAGAGTGAGCACGACTGCCAGTTCGCGCCAAGCCGGCGCGCCGGCGCCGTCGGAGGCCGCCTCCGGTACCAGGACGAGCTGCTTCCACAGCCGCTCGGAGTGTTCGCGGGCATATTCGTGCGAGACCGCGTCGAGATTGCCCAGGCGCTTGATGGCCACGAGGAAGGCTTCCTCATCATCGAGGCCGGTCGCCTGCCGGTCGGCGATTTGCTCGCGCAGGTGGTCCTCCAGCTCGTCGACGTCTGCGGGGGAGATCGCCTGGCGCCGCTGAACGTATCCGCGCCACCGGTCGATCTGGGCCTCCAGTTCAGCGTGTGACGCCATCACGCCCATCCTTCAATCGCGGCCGGGGGCCGCTGCGTGGTCTGCCACACCTGCCGCAGTGCGTCTGCCACCACGGTCCACTGCTCCTGCCGGTCGGCGAGGGCTTCCCGGCCGGCCGGTGTGATTGTGTAATGCTTGCGCCGGCGCCCGGCGTCGGACGTACCCCACAGCGAGGACACGTAACCCAGCCGCTCAAGCCGGTGCAGTAGCGGGTAGAGCATCCCGTCGGTCCACTGCATGCCACCGCCCGAGAGCTCACTCACTCGCTTGAGGATGGCGTAGCCGTGCAAATCGCTGTCCGACAGAATGCCCAGCACGAGGGGTGTCGCTGAAGCGGCGACCAGGTCCTTATCAATGCGCACTGCGTCTCCTATACCTAGAGCTGAAGGGTATCAAACATAGCAGCTCTAGGTATAGGAGGGTTCGGCGGCTTGCTCCTGGGCTTCGGTGCGGCTTCGGAGAGCGATGCTAGTCGGCGAGAATGTGGTAGAGGGCGCGACGGGTTTCATCGATCTTTTCCATCGCGGCATTGCGCTGTTCCTCGGAAGCCGAGAAGCGGAATTGGTGGATGACTCCCATGAGTTTTGCAACGCTCTGATGAAACGCCTGCCCGGATCCCTGCGGGTCGGTATTCCACGCGTTTCCCAGCTCCTCGGCGTGATCGGCCACGTAGGCCCTGCCCGCATCGGTAAGGGTGAACTCGGTGCGGCGGCCGTCACCAACCGGCGCGATGAGCTCTTCGTCAACGAGCTGCTGCAGGGTCGGATAGACCGAGCCCGGGCTCGGACGCCAGGCGCCGGCCGTCTTGTCGGCAATGGTCTTGATCAGGCCGTAGCCGTTGGACGGTGATTCCGCCAGGAGGGCGAGAATGGCCGAGCGCACATCGCCCCTGTTGGCCCGACGAGAACCGCCGGGGCCAAACCCGGGCCCAAAGCCCGGCCCGAAACCGGGACCAAAGCCGCGGCCGGGACCAAAGCCACCACCCGGCCCGAATCCGCCGTGTCCGTGGGGTCCGCGATGGCTCCTGCCGCGCCCGAAGCGTCCCCGTGCAGGTCCGTCATTTGCAAATTTATCGTCGTGAATGCCTTTCATAACTGCATCATCCTTCTAGTCCGGTATTTCTCCGATCATCGCCGATCTTTCGGCGATAGTTAACGATATATCGGAGAGTATCGTCGGTCAAGGGGTTATCTAACTCGAAAGGCGTTCGTTCGGGGTGTCCGGCTTTCGCTCGATGCCATTGCCGCGGCGGCTTCTCCTGCCCCTGACAATTCATTGGAAATCTGCCAGCTAGTGCCCAGAACGGCGGTCAAAGCCATGGCGGCCAGTGCCGACCTAAGTCCGGTGCGACCGGTTGTTAGCGGCGCGATGGGGCGGTAGATGATCATCAGGTCCTCCTTGGTCCGGGTCTTCCTGTCACCACTCTCGGGCAGTGGGATTGTTGGGGACTGAGGGGGACCTATGCCCTGGCTGTGCAGCATTCACGCAGGATTGTCCCACGATCGCAGACAGACCGGTCTTTCTCGTTGTAGGGTGGCTTCACGGTTCTTCGCCTCGTTGATCCAAGACTGTATGCAGGGCTCGCCAGGAATCGTTGCCGGTTCCGGGCTCTGCCGGAACGGGAACAAAGGAATAGCCATGTCCATAGAATTGTCCCGCCGTACGGGAGACGCACACGAATACCCGCCCGCAGACCCTTGGGCAGGCCAGTCGGGGGACGGCAATGCTCGGGGGCTACGCAGGCAAGCCGCTCAGATCATCGCCGCGGTGTTGTCCGATTCCACTCCGGAGCAGGCCCGCGCACGGGCGCGGCTGCGTCGCTGGCTTCAGGCCTACCCGGGTCGGCCTGAAATTGCCCTGGCGGAACACCTCATCGCCCTCCGGGAGGAAGCGGCGAGAGTCGAAACGCCCACGCAGCCCTCCGGACCTGGCGCGGAAGGGACGACCGACCCCAGTCCGGGCGTCGACCGCCCGATCCTGCATCAGCGTCCCACTCTGCGGGTGCATTATGGTCACCCGGATCGAAGCGCTCCCAGCGGCACGTCCAAGGACGGAAATTAGATCCAGCCCACCCGAAGCCCGCGCTGGTTCGAACTACATCCGTCCCCGCCGGATGAATCGCCCCGGGCTTCGGGCTACGGGACCTGCTGCCGCGGACTATATCTTCGCGCGTCGCCCCGCCTTCGCATGAGGTAAGCCGGCTGGCAGCGGCACGATGCGCCGGACTCAACCGTCGGGGATCAGGACGGCCCGCCCGCTGACCACTATCCCACCGGCAGCGGGAATGTCCACTGTCAGTAGGCCCGGCCGGCCGACGTGACGTCCCTGGCGGATCAAGACTCTCGACGGGGGACCGACCAGCCCCAGGATGCGCAGGTAGCCGCCGACCGCCGCCGCAGCGGCCCCTGTTGCCGGGTCCTCAGAGATGACGCCTACTGGGAAGAGATTCCGGGCCTCGAACTCGCCCGCGGCAACATGGTGCAGGACGGCCACCGTTGCGGCCCAGCCCTGTGAGTCCATGAGCCGGCGTACCGCTTCCGGATCGAAGCCAAACGAGTCGAAAATGTTGCGGTCGGCGATGATCAGCACCGGATGCCAGTTCCCCGAGTACGCGACCCGCGGCGGAAAGGCAGGATCGAGGTCGTCGCGCGCCAGGCCGAGCAGGCCGAGGAGTTCAGCCAGGACATCGCTGTCGAATGCCGCCAGCTGGGGTTCAACGCCGGTGAACGATGCGGTGATGTCGACGCCCTGGCCTGCCGTTTCGATGACGACCGGGCCGACAGGGGTGTCGAAGGTGAAGGATCCTGCCCCGTCACGGGCACTCAGCGCGACCGCCAGCGCAATCGTCGCGTGGCCACAGAACGGCACTTCGGCGATCGGCGAGAAGTACCTTACCCGGCTCCGGCGCGGGTCGCCGTCGACATTCTGTTCCGTCACGAACGCTGTTTCGGCGTATCCGACCGCGGACGCTACGGCCAGCATCCCGGGATCGTCAAGGTGGCGCGCATCGAGGACCAGGCCGGCAGGATTGCCGCCGTCTGGCGTCGTGGAAAAGGCGGCATAACGGAGGACCTCGGGGGTGCTTTCCATGGTCCGATCCTCCCATGTCCGGCACCCGCATCAGCAGCCATCCACTAATAATGACGTTGTGGTCATTGGTCCCAGCGGATCCGTAAAATCCACGCTGTGTAGGGCCATTAACTGGTTGGAAACCATCGACACTGGCACGATTCATCTCGACGGCTGCCGCTGGCGGTCGAAGGAAGTGAACTGGGCGCCCACCGCGCTGACGTGGGCATGGTGTTCCAGTTTTTCCGGGCCAACCGTCCTCGCTGGTCCGTTCAGTTTCAGCGAAACCGCGGTGCCGATTCATCCAGCCCGAACCGTTCCAACGGTTCCACCAACAGGAGTACTGTGGTCCATCATCACGTGCTGGTTGAGCCAATCGCCTCTGCCCGAGCCAGAGAGCGGCTGCGAGGTCTTAGACGATCAGATGTCTGTCCTCGAGGCACGTTACCGGTGGCAATTGGAAGGAAGTGCGGATGCGCATATTGATCGTTGGCGCCGGGGCTACCGGAGGCGCGTTTGGAACACGGCTCCAGGAAGCGGGCCGGGACGTCTCGTATCTTGTGCGCCCTGAACGTCAGCAAATGCTCCAAAGGGATGGTCTTCGATTCATCGCCCCAGACGGCGAACGAACGCATGCAGTCACAGCGCTCACAAGCATCCCGGAAGGCGATCACTATGACCTGATCATCTTGGCAGTTAAGGCACCAGCACTTGAGGGGC
>JBKPJW010000439.1:0-5517 GCA_046730875.1 Actinomycetota bacterium
GGAGTACGGCATCCCGGCCGTGCTCGGCACCGGAGTTGCCACCCAGCGGCTGACCAGCGGCCAGCGGATCCGCGTTGACGGAGACGCCGGGACCGTCGTCATCGAACATCCGGCCGATACCCGGGGGCCGTGACCGGATCATCCGGCCGGACGTGCCGACTGTGCCTCGCGAGTCAGGCCGGGTGGATGGCGATGGCCGCGGCCTTGATGACGAAATGGACGCTCATTCCGGGTGTCAGGCCCAGATCGGCCGACGCGGCCGGGGTGATATCGGCACAGAGACCTCCAGCCCGGACGCGGATCTGATCGCCGTGCGGCTCCAGGTCCGTGATACTGACCGGGAAGGAGTTCCGCGGGCTGCCGTGCTCTTCTGTGAGGAACACGGACACCGCCGAAGGGGGGAAGACCGCTACACCGTCCTGCCCGGGCACGGTGGTGTCGTCGCGGTGGCCCGAGATGACCTGGCCTTGGGCGGTGGTGATGCCCGTCGGGGTGACGGTGCCGGCCATGAGATTTAGTCCGGCGAGGCCGGCGGCGAAACGGCTGCGCGGTCTGGTGAGGACGTCGCGGGTTGGGCCTTCTTCGGTGATCCGGCCTTCCTCGAGGACGATCACCCTCTCTGCCAGCATGAGGGCGTCCAGGATGTCATGGGTGATGATGATGGCCCTGCGATTGGCGAGGACCCGTTTGAGGAGTCGGCGGAGCAGCGGGGCCGCGTGGATGTCGAGGGCGGCCATGGGTTCGTCGAGGAGGAGCAGGTCGGGGTCGGCGGCGAGGGCGCGGGCGACGGCCACGCGCTGGGCCTGCCCGCCGGAAAGCTCTCCGGGGCGCCGGAAGGCGAGGGCCCCGGCCTCCACTTCGGTGAGCCAGTGCATGGCCGTTTCGCGGGCTTCTGTTCTGGACGCTCCGGCGCTGCGGGGCCCGAACGCGACGTTGTCCAGGGCGCTGAGGTGGGGAAAAAGCAGCGCCTCCTGCGCCAGGAGCGCCGTGCCTCGGGTGTGCGGAGCACTCCAGAGCTGCCTGCCGGCCGCCAGATCGAAGAGCACCCTGTCTCCGAGCTGGGCCCTGCCGGTGTCGGGGCGCAGCAGCCCGGAAATGACCGCGAGCAGTGTCGATTTCCCGGCGCCGTTCGGGCCGAGGATGGCGATGGTCTCGGCCGGACCGAGGCTGAGGGAGACTTCGAAGCCCCGTGCTGCCAGTGATGCGTCGAGGTGGAAGGTCACTGGAATGCCCCTTCCGGTATCGCGGCGGCGCGGGGGCGCCGGTAGGAAAGCCCGACGACGGCCACAGCCACCGCGACCAGCAGGAGGGAGAGCGCGACGGCGGCGTCGGCGTCTGTTTCGCGTTGCAGGTAGATCTCCAGCGGCAGGGTGCGGGTGACCCCCTGCAGGCTGCCGGCGAAAGTCAGGGTGGCGCCGAATTCGCCCAGGCTGCGCGCGAACGACAGGACGGCGCCGGAGGCCAGGCCCGGCAGGACCAGCGGGAGGGTCACCCGGCGCAGGACAGTGCTTGGGCGTGCCCCGAGTGTGGCGGCGACCGCCTCGTATTTGTTGCCGGCGGTGCGCAGGGCGCCTTCGAGGCTGACCACCAGGAATGGCAGGGCGACAAAGGCCTGGGCGAGGACGACGGCCGTGGTGGAGAAGGCGACCTGAATCCCGGCCAGTTCGAGGCTCCGGCCGAGGAGGCCTTGACGTCCAAAAGTGTAGAGCAGGGCGATGCCTCCCACGACGGGCGGCAGGACCAGGGGCAGCAGGACAAAGGCGCGGAGCAGCCGCTGGCCGGGGAACGGGCTCCGGGCAAGGACGAGTGCCAGGGGAACACCGAGGACGATGCAGGCCGTGGTGCTGGCCGCGGAAGTGCGCAGGCTCAGGCCGAGGGCCGTGAGTGAGGACTCGGAGGTGATCAGCGGAATGAACTGCGGCCAGTTGACCTTGGCCACCATGGCCACAAGCGGCAGCAGGACGAAGAGTGCTCCCGCTGCCGCAATAGCGTAGATCCAGGGCGGGATGCCGGTATATCCGGTGCCGCTGTGTCGGTTCATCCTGTCCTCAGGGGGTGCCGAAGCCGGCGTCGCTCAGGACTTTCTTGCCTTCGCTGCCCGTGACGGCGGCGATGAAGGCCTGGGCCAGGTCCTTGTTTCTGCTGGTGCCGAGGGTGGCGATCGGGTAGGTGTTCATGGCTTGATCCGACTCGGGGAACAGGATGCCTGTGACTTTGTCGCCGGCGGTCCTGACATCCGTGACGTAGACCAGCCCGGCATCTGCCTCGCCGGAGGTGACCTTGCCCAGCACATCGGTAACGGAGGATTCCTCGCTGACGGGCGTCAGGGTGGTGCCGGTGGCCTTTTCGACGGTGTCGGTCGCGGCGCCGCAGGGAACCTGGGGTGCACAGACGACGACTTTCACGCCCTGCCTGGCAAGATCGGCGAAGGAGCCGATCGACGCCGGATTGGACGGCGGGACCGCGATCTCCAGGACGTTCGTGGCGAAGTTGGCCGGGGCGCCGTCGATCATTTTCGCATCGGTGAGCTTGGCCATGTTCCTGGTGTCGGCGGACGCGAAGACGTCGGCCGGGGCGCCCTGGCTGATCTGCGTGACCAGGTCCGAGGAGCCTGCGAAGTTCAACGTGACTTTGATGCCGGGGTTCTTGGCTTCGAAGTCGGCGGCGATCCTCGTAAAGGTCTCCTTCAGTGAGGCGGCGGCGAACACGGTAATCGTGCCGGAAAGCAGGGAGGACCCGCCGGCCGCTGCGCTGGCGGTGCCGACGGCGCCTGGCGTGCTCGAGGCGCAGCCTGCCAGGCCTGCAGCCAGTGCGCCGGCAACCAGGAGTGCCGGGACACCTTTGCGGGGGACGCTCATATGATGCTCTTTCCGTGCGGCGTCTCGATGATGACGGTGGTGGCTTTGACCACGGCTGTCGCAACGGATCCGAGCTCGAGGCCCAGCTCCCGGACGGCTTCGCTGCTCATGAGGGACACCACACGGAACGGCCCGCACTGCAGTTCAACCTGGGCCATGACTTTGTCCGCGGTGATGCCGGTGACCAGCCCGACGAAACGGTTGCGGGCCGACCGGCCCACCCGTGTGGGGTCCTCGGGCAGCTGGGCCTGGTCGCGGGCAAGATGGGCGAGTTCCAGGCCGTCCACGGCGAGGCGGCCCGAGTCGTCCTTGACCGGGGTCAGGGTCCCGTTCTCAGTCCAGCGCCGGACGGTGTCGTCACTGACCCCCAGAAAACGTGCTGCTTCTGATACGCGAATTTTCGGCATGGCTCCATAATCCACTATTTGCGGAAGATATGGGCACTTTGAACCGCAAATCAGAATGTATCAACCCGCTGGGGATTATGCAGAGTACCCGTCAGTGCCGGGTCTTGCATGCCACTAAGCAGGCTGATTTAATCGCGGGTACGGCCGCCGACCACGCGACCTGCTACCGAAAGGAATTACTGCCATGGGAATACTCGGATTTCTCCTTCTCGGCCTTATCGCAGGAGCAATCGCTAAAGCAATCCTTCCGGGCCGGCAGGGAGGTGGCTGGCTAATCACGCTCGTTCTGGGCGTCGTGGGCGCAATCCTCGGCGGCTGGATCGGTTCCTTGATCTTCGGAGGAGGCCTCGCTGACTTCTTCGATCTGCGGACCTGGCTCCTCGCCATCCTCGGCTCCGTCATTGTCCTGGGGATCTATGGCGCCATCGCGGGTCGCAGAAGCAGGGTCTAAAAGTTCCTCCCGCTTCCGGACACTCCCTTAGGAGAAGTAGTGAGCACGTCTATCGAGGCCCTGTGGAACAAACTGAATCCAAAGACGCAGGAATGGCTGCGTGCCAACCCTGGCAGCGTCATCCTTCCCCGGAGTGTGACCGAGGCGATCCTTGAGACGTGTGGTCCGGACGAAACACTGGAGGGAGTGGACCGGAACGGACAGCTCCCCCTCTCGCCGCAGGATCAGGCCTTCATCAGGTCCATGGCCGACTCCGAGCCTGTGGATCACCCTGTGCCGCCGTCCTCGCCGTCCGGCTGAAGCGTCCGGCTGAAGAGCGCACCCTTCCCCTCTCCCGCGTGAAGTCGGTTTGCGCGGGAGATGTGGAAGGACCGCTGCCCGCCCCGGAACGGACATCAATCCGGCGCTTTCAGTCCCTCTTGCGTGCGTCCCGCAGGTGACGGTCGAGCTTTTCTTCGGCTTCGCGGCGCCGCTGACCGATAATGCGTAGCTGTTGAGTGATCGGATTCCCGTAGCCCTCAACGTCCCGATGATGCGAGCCCCTCGTCGCCTCGGAACCTGAGGGCAGGGCTACCCGCGATTCAGTATTTTCGCCCATACCGGGATGATCCCACAGTGCCCGGCCGCTGAAAAGTACTGGGCGCGGCACTGCACGGGCGGGCTCGGTGGGCCCGCCCCTGCTGTGCTGCCATTGGCGTGCGCTCCTTGGATCAGTCCTTCTTGAAGGCGTCCTTGACCTTCTCGCCGGCCTGCTTCAAATCTGCCTTGACCTGATCGCCTTTGCCTTCGGCTTCCAGCGCCTCGTCGTCGGTGGCTTTGCCGGCTGCTTCCTTGCTCTTGCCGCCGAGCTTCTCGGCAGCGTTGTCGATCTTGTCTCCGAGTCCCATGATGATCCTCCGATGGTCGTGCCGCGGACAGATCGCCAGCGGCGATATGCACCAGTCTAAGCACCACCGGTTTACACCGCGAGGACATCCTGCGGGTTGCTCGCCGCGCAGCACTGCACGGCCGCGGGGGTGCTGGTGCCGCAACCGCCCCAGTTGTAGCATCAGGCATCGGGAGACATCCCCCGACCTCTCAACTGTTGCGGCTCCGCTGCGTGCGTCCGAGACCCCGTGGACCAAAGGCCCTAAATTGGCAAAGGAGATAGGCATGGAAAACTTGTTCCGCCGCACCGGCATCGACGTGCCCGAACCCGTCCGGCGCTTCCTGCAGGGTGAGTCAGACACCTGGCTCAGGGTCGAGGAATACCGGGACGGAAACACCTTGGTGGTCAGAACCGACATCCCCGGCATCGATCCCGAGAAGGACATCGATATCACCGTCACAGACGACACCCTGCACATTGCTGCCCGACGCGGCGAGCCGGCTCACAAGGACCAGCCCGGCTTCCGGAGCGAAGTGCGCTACGGCGAATTTTCACGCAGCATCCCGTTGTCCCGTGGTGCCAACCCGGACACCGTCGAGGCCAGCTATGTCGACGGCGTCCTTGAAATCCGCGCCCAGCTCCCCGAGCAGCCCGGACCGTCCGCGACGAAAGTTCACGTCTCCCGGGGCCGAAACCAGTCGCCGGATGCACCCGAGAACTACGTGACCTGACCAGCAGCCTATCCGGAGAAACGGCAGAGCGGAGGCAACCGATGACAATCAAGATCAACGACGCGGCGTTGCGCCATGCCCGGAAGCTGATCAAGGACGCCAGGATCGCCCGGGATGCTCGTGACGACTGGAGCGAGCATGCCCCCGACACCGATCGGGAAAATGCGTTCATCGAGAAGCACGGCTATACGGAGTACGGCAC
>JBKPJW010000440.1:0-7959 GCA_046730875.1 Actinomycetota bacterium
GCAGTCGGCCTTCGCCGCAATGAATTCGGCGAAGTTCTCGGCCGCGAGCTCGTTGACCTGGCGTTCGGAGACATCGTCCAGCGCGGACATGGCCTGCAATGGCAGCCCGAGCTGGAGGTAGGCGGCCGATTTCTGGAGCTGTCCCTCGGCCCATTCAGGGTCAGAGGGCGACAGGCTGCCGGCACATTTGAGGGCAAACTTCGGGTCGAAGAGCTTGACGGCGGCGCTGGCAGCCGCGACAGCGTGGGCGGGTGCGAGCTGGGCGTTGCAGTCGTGGGTCCACGCCGCGTAGGCCAGCAAATCCTCGACTGTCAGCTCGTCCAGCTCATGTTCCTGGTGCCCGGGGACCTTATCCCGCAGCTCCAGGCGTCGCTCCACGCTGAGCCAATTGCGGACAATGTCGCCGAGGTAGCGGTCTCCCAGTGTGACGAGGTGCCGATCCGTGCGGTCGACCACGATCTGGCCGGCCTCTTCCATGTCCGCGATAACCCCGGGACTGTACATCCTGGCGAGCCGGGACAATGGCAGCGTCCGGGCGCATGAGAGGACATCGATGACCTCCCGGGCCTCCGGCTTTTCCCTGGCGTACCTGGCCCGGACAATATCCTCCAGCGCCGTCCGGCCATCGAGCACGACCTCGTCGACGAGCGTCCACACGGATCCAGACAAGACGAGGTTTCCGCGTTCGATTTGTTCGGAGACGACGGCCTGCAGGAGCGTGGGGCTGCCGCCGACCAGCTGGTGCAGCTGGCTCGCCAGGGCGGTCGAGACCCGATGGCCCAGGGCTGACTGCAGGACCTCCAGGGTTTCGAGTTCGGTCAGGTTGGCGAGCCGGACCTCGGCGAGCTGCCCCGAGGTGATGAGCCAGTAGAAGTCCGGCGGAAGGTCTGTTGTGCGCTGGGCCGTGGCGATCAGCCGGGCGGTCCGGGTCTGCAGCAGGTTAAGCAGGACCCCGGTACTGAGTTCGTCGAGGGACCCGGCGTTGTCGAGCAGGATCACGCACTGGCGGCCGGCGGCGTCGTCGCGGATCAGCGAGGTAATACCGTGCAGGATGGCGGTCGGCGAGCCCAGAGAGCTCTGCGGGAGCCGCGCGAGGGTGAAAGCGAGGCAACCGTACGGGGTTGCCGAACCCGGCCCGGAGCTGCGGAGCTGGATGGTGTACACCTCGGGGCCGAATCCCGCGAGGGCAGTCCGGCCGACAAGCGTCTTGCCCACGCCGCGGTCGCCGGTGATGACAACGCCCATCCGGTCCTGCGCCAGCAGTTCCTTGCGGACACGCTCGGCATCAGCGTGCCGCGCCAAACCGGACCAGCCGTGCCTCGCGACCGGACTGGCAGCATGTTCTTCTTCGGCGGGTGCCAATGTAGTGGAAACATTCCCCCAGCCCAGCGAATCCCTCGACATGTAGTTTCCTTCGTACCGCTTTGCAGACAGCAACCGCAGACTGCCCACTTAGAAGTAGCGTATCCCTATCCCCCGACATGAGAGTAGACAGATCATAGCTGGAATGCTGAAAGCTTGGAAAGGAAACACGTAATCCGCGTGCAACTAAACCGTGCGGCGGCCGAAGTGGTGCCGGAACGGCTGCGCTGGAGGGCACCTGGCAGCGCTTAGGAGCGGGACGGTTTACGTGGCCTTCGCCGGGTGGAACTTTTGTTGTGCGGCGGGCAGGCCGTCCCTGACCAGGACTTCGACGGCGTCGGCCGCTGTGTCGATGAGGAAGGGCAGCTCCTTCTTCTCCGGGGCGGAAAAATCGTGCAGGACGAAGTCCGCGGTCTCCATCCGGCCGGGCGGACGCCCCACGCCCACCCGCACGCGCAGGTAGTCCTTGGTGGCTAGGGCCTTGGAGATGTCCCTGAGACCGTTGTGGCCGCCTTCGCCGCCGCCGATCTTGAGCCGCACGGTGTCGAAGGGGATGTCGATCTCGTCATGGACGGCGATGACATGGGCGGGATCGATGCCGTAGAACTGGGCCAGGGCCGAGACGGGGCCACCGGAGACGTTCATGTAGGACAGCGGCTTGGCGAGGACGATCCGGGGCCCACCGATGCCCAGTCGCCCTTCGAGGACCTGTGCGCGCGACTTGTGCGACTTGAAGCCGCCGCCCACGCGTGAGGCGAGTTCGTCCAGGACCATCTGGCCGACGTTGTGCCGGTTGTGGCTGTACTCGGATCCGGGGTTGCCAAGGCCTACGATCAGCCAGGTGTCGGTCATGGGTCAGTCCTTCGGTGGGACGCGGCAGGATGGGAGGCGGCAGGATGGGGCGCTGAGGTGGGACGCGCCAGGCCGGGAAGCCGGCTCCGGGTGGTACGGCGCGGAAGGCGACGACATCGGAGACGACGGCGGCCGGGCCCCTGAGGGACCCGGCCACCGGCAAATCCGCGGAACTACTCGGCTGCGGCCGAAGATCCTTCAGTGGTGTCGGCCGAAGCCTCTTCCTCGGAGACCTCGGTGGCCTCGGAGATGTGAACGACGAGAGCCTCGGCGTCGGCCAGCAGGACGGAGCCCTTCGGCAGGACGAGGTCGGAGGCGTGGATGTGCTCGCCGGCGCTGCGGCCCTCAATGCTGACCTCGACGGCGGTCGGCAGGTGGGTCGCCTCGGCCTCAAGGGAGACGGTGGTCATTTCCTGGTTGTAGACGTTGCCCGGAGCCAGTTCGCCGGTCACGTGCACGGGGACGTCAACGGTGACCTTCTCGCCCGTGCGGACGGTCAGCAGGTCGAGGTGCTCGATGATCTGCTTGATCGGGTTGCGCTGGATGTCCTTGACGAGGGCCAGGTGCTGCTCGCCGTTGATGTCCAGGGTCAGCAGGGCATTGGCGGTGCGGACAGCCAGGGTGGTGGCCTTCGCCGGCAGGGTGATGTGGATCGGCTCGGCGCCGTGGCCGTAGATGACGGCCGGGATCAGGTTGGCCATGCGGGCGCGGCGGGCGAAGCCCTTGCCGAATTCGGTGCGGACTTCTGCTGCGAGCTTCTGCTCAGACATGGATATCTCCTTGTGGGATTCAAGCTGTGGGACTAAACGGTGTTCAGCAAGGGCGGAGGTCTGTTTGCGACCTTCAACGCCGGGCTGCTGTGCAGCTGCCCTTCAGAAGGAGATTCAGACCCAGTCGATAACGGAGACCAGCAGTCCGGCTGACCGTGCATACAACTGATGCAAACGGCCTACCGGCGCTCTCCCTCGCCAAGGTTTCGGTACAAGGCTACCAGCGGCGGGCCCGGTTTCTAAATCCGGGCCCGCCGCCGGGCCGATCAGGCCTGGCCGTCGAACAGGCTGGTGACGGAGCCGTCGTCGAACACTTCACGGATGGCGCGGGCGATCAGCGGCGCGATGGACAGCACGGTCAGCTGCGGGAAGAGCTTGTCCGGGGTGATCGGCAGGGTGTTGGTGACCACTACCTCGCGGGCGCCGGACTCGGACAGCCGGCGGGCTGCCGGATCGGAGAACACGGCGTGGGTCGCGGCGATGATGACATCCTTGGCGCCGGCGTTCTTGAGCACCTGGACGGCGCCGGAGATGGTTCCGCCGGTGTCGATCATGTCATCGATCAGGACGCAGGTGCGGCCTTCGATCTGGCCGACGACCGTCTTGGACACCGCCTGGTTCGGCACGGTCAGGTCGCGGCTCTTGTGCACGAACGCCAGCGGGGCGCCGCCCAGGCGCTCGGCCCACTGCTCGGCCACGCGGACGCGGCCGGTGTCCGGGGAGACTACCGTGATGTCGTCCGCGCCGACCCGGGTGCGGATGTAGTCCGCCAGCAGCGGGATGGCCATGAGGTGGTCGACGGGGCCGTCGAAGAAGCCCTGGATCTGCGAGGTGTGCAGGTCCACGCTCATGATGCGGTCGGCGCCTGCGGTCTTGTAGAGATCGGCGACGAGGCGTGCGGAGATCGGCTCGCGACCGCGGCCCTTCTTGTCCTGCCGGGCGTAGGGGTAGAACGGGGACACGACGGTGATGCGCTTGGCGGAGGCCCGTTTGAGCGAATCGATCATGATCAGCTGTTCCATGAGCCAGTTGTTCAACGGGGCCGGGTGGGCCTGGATCACGAAGGCATCGGTGCCGCGGACGCTCTCGCCGGCCCGCACGTAGATCTCACCGTTGGCGAAGTCGTAGGCGTCCAGGGGCAGCAGTTCGGTGCCGAGCTCCTTCGCGATCTCCTTCGCCAGCTCAGGGTGCGCGCGCCCCGCGGCCAGCACCAGCTTCTTCTCGCCGTGTGCCGTAATTTCGCTCATTGCTAGCCCTCTTCTGTCGGTGCCGGAGTAGTGGAGGATGTTGGGGCCGCGGCGGCGGATTGGGCCAGGGCGGATTCGGCTAGGGCAGATTGGGCCAGGGCGGATTGGGCCAGGGCGGCGGAAACGGAACCGGGGCGGTTCGCCAAAACCCAGCCTTCCGTGTTCAGTTGCTTGGCCACGGAGAGGGCGAGCGCGCCGGCCGGGACGTCCTTGCGGATGATGGCGCCGGCACCGCTGTACGCGCCGTCGCCCACGCGGACGGGGGCCACGAACACGGTGTTCGAGCCGGTGCGGACGCCGGAGCCGATCACCGTGCGGTGCTTCTTCTCGCCGTCGTAGTTGGCGGTGATGTTGCCGCAGCCGATGTTGGTGTCCTCGCCGATCTCCGCGTCTCCGGCGTAGCCGAGGTGGGACAGCTTCGAGCCGCGGCCGATCGTGACGTTCTTGGTTTCGTAGAACGCGCCAATCTTGCCGGTCTCGCCCAGGACGGTGCCCGGGCGCAGGTAGGTGAAGGGTCCGACGCTGGCGTGCGCACCGATCCTCGAGCCGGAGCCGTGGGTACGGATCACCGTGGCGCCCTCCCCCACCGTGACGTCGGTCAGCGTGGTGTCCGGGCCGACGACGGCGTCGCGCGCCACCGTGGTGGTGCCGTGGAGCTGAGTGTTGGGCAGGAGGCGGACGTCCTCGTCCAGCGTCACCGTGGCGTCAATCCACGTGGTGGCGGGATCGACGACGGTCACGCCGGCGCGCATCCAGGCTTCGACAGTGCGGCGGTTGTGTTCGGCTCCGAGCGCCGAGAGCTGAACCCGGTCGTTGGCCCCTTCGACCTGCCAGCGGTCTTCGGTGACGACGGCCGCGACGCGGCCTCCCGCGGCGCGGGCCAGGGCCAGGACATCGGTAAGGTACTTCTCGCCCTGGACGTTGTCCGTGGTGATGTGGCCCAGCGCGCCGCGCAGCACGGCCGCGTTGAAGGCGTAGATGCCGGAGTTGATTTCACAAATTTCGCGTTCGGCGCCGGTGGCGTCCTTGTGCTCGCGGATTCCGGTGACGGTTCCGTCTTCTGCCCGGAGGATGCGCCCGTAGCCGGTGGCGTCCTCGAGCACGGCGGTGAGAACCGTGACGGCGTTGCCTTCGGCCTCGTGGGCGGCGACGAGCCCGGCGAGCAGTGCGCCGGTGAGCAGCGGGACGTCGCCGTAGGTGACAACGATCGTTCCGCTCAATGGTCCTTCGGCGTGAAGCGCGTCGAGGGCATCCAGCGCGGCTTCGACAGCGCTGCCGGTACCGGGCACGTCGTCCTGGTCCACGATCAGGGCCTGCGGATCGATGGCGGCGACGTGGGCGGAAACCAGGTCGCGTTCATGCCGGACCACGAGGGCCAGATCGCGGGGGTGGATGGCGCGGGCTGCGGCGAGCGCGTGGCCGACAAGGGAGCGGCCGCCGATCTCGTGAAGGATCTTGGGGGTACGGGACTTCATCCGGGTACCGGCACCTGCAGCTAGGACGATTACGGCGGCTGGGCCGGTATTCTCGGGGCTCACGTATTGGCTCTCCTTGCTTGGTTGCGCAGTATGCTTCGCCAGTTCCGCCCATAGGACTCGAACCTATACTCCACGGCTCCAAAGGCCGGGGTGCTGCCATTACACCAGAGCGGACCGTGCCCGGGCTTGACCTGTGGCACAAGAATCAATTCTGCCACGAAGGTTGATGCTCGTGCGACTCAGGGGCCGGAGGACTGGCTGAGGCCGGCGCCACGCCGACCCGGACGAGATATCTGAGCTGCGCGGGCCTAGGCGTTGAGCACTCGGCGGGACATGCCCAGTGCGTCTTTGGGTGCTCCGCGGGACATGCCCTGGGGTCTTTGGGTGCTCCGCGGGACATGCCCTCCCCTATCCGCGAGGAATGGGCATAACGCCACTATGCCCATCCCTGGCCCGCACCAAGGGACATATCCGGCGGGATTTTAGCTCTCCGCGGGACATGTCCATTCCTGGCCGGCGCGCGGGAGCATGTCCTCAGGGTTTTTGAGGCGTCGAGGGGCATGTCCGCTCCTGGCGCGCCCCGGGGCACATGTCCAGTCCTGGCCTGCGCGGCGGAGCATGTCCTGAGAGTCTTTGGATACTCCGAGGACATGTCCGCTCCTGGCGCGCACCGGGACACATGCCCATTCCAGGCCGGCGCGCGGGAGCATGTCCTCGAGGTTTTTGAGGGGTCGAAGGGCATGTCCGCTCCTGGCGCGCCCCGGAGCACATGTCCAGTCCTGGCCGGCGCGGCGGGGCATGTCCGGAGGGTTTCGGGTGTTCCACGGGACATGCCCTCCCCTATCCGCGAGGAATAGGCATAACACCACTATGCCCATCCCTGGCCCGCACCAAGGGACAGGTCCGCCGGGATTTCAGTTCTCCGCGGGACATGTCCCTTCCTGTCCTGCGCACAGGAGCATGTCCTCGGGGTTTTTGAGGCATCGAGGGGCATGTCCGCTCCTGGCGCGCCCCGGAGCGCATGTCCAGTCCTGGCCGGCGCGGCGGGGCATGTCCTCAGGGGTTTCGAGGCATCGAGGGGCATGTCCGCTCCTGGCGCGCCCCGGGGCCGCATGTCCAGTCCTGGCCTGCGCGGCGGGGCATGTCCGGAGGGTCTTTGGATGCTCCGAGGGACATGTCCAGTCGTGCCGCAACACAGTGGGCATGTCCCCGGGGGTCACCCTGAACTGGTCACCCGGAGGTTACTCCCCCAGGACTTCGAGGGCCTCGAGCCATTCGTGCTCCAGGGCTTCGCGTTCCGCGGCGAGCTCCTGAAGTTTCGCGTTGAGCCCGGCGAGCTGGTCGAACTTGCTGGCGTCCCCGGCCCCGGCGGTCATCTGGGCGTGGATCTTGTCTTCCTGCTGCTTGAGTTTGCCGAGCTGGCGGTCGATCCGGTTCTTGGCCTTGCGTGCGTCGCGCTTCTCGGCTTCCGAAGGGCCGGTGGCGGCCGGCGCGGAACCAGAACTGGAGGAGGTGACGGGGTTGCCGCCGCCGGTGATCGTGGAACCGGCGAGGGCCCCTTCGCGCAGTTCGAGGTACTGGTCCACACCGCGCGGGAGGGCGCGGATTTTGCCGTCGCCCAGCAGCGCCATCTGGTGGTCCGTGACGCGTTCGAGCAGGTACCGGTCGTGGCTGACCACAACGAGCGTGCCGGGCCAGCCGTCGAGCACATCTTCGACGGCGGCGAGGGTATCGGTATCGAGGTCGTTGGTGGGCTCGTCAAGCATCAGCACGTTCGGCTCGCCGACGAGCAGGCGCAGGAGCTGCAGCCGCCGGCGTTCGCCACCGGAGAGGTCCCTGACCGGGGTCCACTGCTTCTCGTTGGTGAAGCCCAGCTGCTCCACGAGCTGGCCGGCGGTGAATTCCTTGCCGCCGACGTTGAAGGAACGCTTTTCCCGCTCGATCACTTCGATCACGCGCAGGTCCGAGACGTCGTCGAGTTCCTTGACCTCCTGGGTGAGGACCGCGGTGACCACGGTCTTGCCGCGCTTGACCTTGCCGGAGCTCGGCTGGATCTCGCCGTTCAGGAGCTTCAGCAAGGTGGTCTTGCCGGCGCCGTTGACGCCCACCAGGCCGAGCCGCTCCCCCGGGGCGAGCCGCAGGGTGATGTTGTCGAACAGCTTTTGGCCGGCGTCGCCGCCGAGGAAGTCGAGCGATACGTTCTCGAGGTCCAGGACGTCCTTGCCGAGCCGGGCGGTTGCCATCTTGCTC
>JBKPJW010000441.1:0-15911 GCA_046730875.1 Actinomycetota bacterium
GCTTGGAACCATGTCGTTCTCCGTCACCATGCGAACGCCGGGCAGCGACTTCGATCTCGTCGCGGGGTTCCTGGTCTCGGAGGGGATCATCTGGACTCCCGATCAGTTGGTTTCGCTCCGGTTCTGCGCCGGCGAAGACGCCGAAGGCTTCCAGACGTTCAACGTCGTGGAGGCCCAGCTCCGGCCCGACGTCGTCCTGCCGGAGACCGGTCGAAACGTTTTTACCTCCAGTTCCTGCGGCATTTGCGGGACGGACTCGATCGACGCGGTGCGCAAGTCCTCGCACTACAGCCCGGGCGGCGACCCTCTGACCGTGCCCGTGGAAACACTCGCCGCCCTCCCTGATGCCCTCCGGTCCGCCCAGGAGGTGTTCGAGGTCACCGGGGGCGTGCACGCCGCCGGACTCTTCAGGATCGCCGACGACGGCTCGGCCGAGCTGCTGTGCCTCCGGGAGGACGTGGGACGGCACAACGCCGTGGACAAGGTGGTGGGCTGGGCGCTACGCGAAGGCCTGCTGCCGCTGCGGGGTACCGTGCTCCAGGTGTCCGGCAGGGCATCGTTCGAGCTCGTCCAAAAGGCCGCACTGGCCGGCATCCCGGTCCTCGCGGCTGTCAGCGCTCCCTCCAGCCTGGCCGTCGAGCTGGCCGAGGCCAGCGGGATGACCCTGGCCGGATTCAGCCGCCGGACCAGCCTGAATGTGTACGCCGGCCAGCATCGCGTCGCGGTTCCGGCCCCCGCGGCCGGCTAGCGGCAACACTTGGCCGACAGGTCCCCGGCGACGTAAATTTTATCCAACGATTGGAGCCAATCGGACCTGCAGCCTTGAAGAGGGATCACATTGCACGACGACCGCCGTCTTACGGAAGTCCGGCTCGACCGCTTTCTGCGTGACCGAATTACCCCCGCGGTCTACCCGCGCAGCATCCCTTTGACGCTGAGCAGCTGGGACGTGCCGGACGAGCCGGTGCCGGCACTGGAGGCCCTGCGCCACGAATTCACCCCCCAGGAACACGGCGCGGCCTGGGGAAGGCCATGGAGCACAAAATGGCTCCGGCTCCAGGGCGAAGTGCCTCACGATTGGGGAACCACGGCCGGCACCACGGTGGAAATCCTTGTCGATCTGGGGTTCACCGGATACCTGCCTGGCTTCCAGTGCGAAGGCATCGCCTGGCGGTCGGACGGGACCATTATCAAGGCGATCTCACCACGGAACCAGTACGTCCCGCTCAAGCTCCTTGGCAGCGGCATGGCTGTCGACTTCTACGTCGAAGCCGCGGCCAATCCCGACTTGTCCCAGAACTGGACATTCGCCGCCACCCCCTACGGCGACAAAGCGACGTCGGGCAGCGAGCCGCAATACCGCCTCGGCATAATCGCCATCGCCGAACGCAACTTGACGGTTTGGGAACTGCAGCAGGACATCCTCGCCCTCGGCGGGCTCATGCACGAGCTGCCCATGGACCTGCCGCGCCGCCATGAAATCCTGCGAGCGCTCGAACGCATGATGGACATCATGGACCCCGACGACCTTACCGGAACGGCAGAAGCCGGACGGGCCGCCCTGGCCGACGCCCTGTCCCGTCCCGCCTATGCTTCGGCGCACCAGCTCGTCGCGACCGGCCACGCGCATATCGATTCAGCCTGGTTGTGGCCCGTACGGGAAACCATCCGCAAGTGCGCCCGGACATTTTCCAACGTCGTCGCGCTGATGGACGAGCATCCCGATTTCATCTTTTCGTGTTCCTCAGCCCAGCAATTCGCCTGGATGAAGGAGTTCTATCCGGAGCTCTTCGGGCGCATCCGGGACAAGGTCCGCGCCGGCCGGTTCGTTCCGGTCGGCGGGATGTGGGTCGAAGCAGACTCCAACATGCCCGGCGGCGAGGCCATGGCCCGGCAGTTCCTCGAGGGCAAGAGCTTTTTCCTGGCCGAGTTCGGAATGGACTGCCAGGAAGCGTGGCTTCCGGACACGTTCGGGTACTCCGCGGCAATGCCACAGATCCTCAAAGCCGCAGGCATCCGCTGGTTCCTGACCCAGAAGATTTCCTGGAACCAGGTCAACAGGATGCCGCACCACACCTTCAACTGGGAGGGCATCGACGGCACCCGCGTCTTTACCCACTTCCCGCCGGTGGACAGGTACAACTCCGACCTCAGTGCCCGGGACCTGGCGCACGCCGAACGGAACTACCGAGACCACGGGCGCGGAGCCACTTCGCTCGTTCCCTTCGGGCACGGCGACGGCGGCGGGGGGCCGACGCGCGAGATGCTGGCCGCGGCGCAGCGCGCGGCAAACCTGGAAGGATCCCCGAAGGTTCGGATTGGTTCGGCAGCCAGCTTCTTTGCGCAGGCCGAGGCCGAGTATAAACCCCTGCCGGTGTGGGTGGGGGAGCTGTACCTGGAGCTGCACCGCGGGACGTACACCAGCCAGGCCAGGACCAAGCTGGGGAACAGGCGCTGCGAGCACCTTCTGCGGGAGGCCGAACTCTGGAGCGCCACGGCGGCAGTGCGCGCCGGTCTCAGCTATCCGGCCGCGGAGCTCAAGCGCCTGTGGCGGCTGGTCCTGCTGCAGCAGTTCCATGACATCCTGCCCGGTAGTTCCATCGCATGGGTGCACCAGGACGCCGAACGGAACTATGCCGCCGTAGAACGGGCGCTGGAGGCGATCATCACCAGCGCCGCGGCCGCGGCCCTGGGCAGCGGCAGCCGGGAATTCCTCCTCAACGCTTCCCCGCACCAGCGCGACGGCGTCCCCGCCCTGGCCGCTGCGGAGCTGGTCAAACCCGGGCAACCGGTGGCGGTCACCGAATCGGACGGCGGCTACATCCTGGACAACGGCATCATCCGGGCCGTGGTGGACGCCAACGGGCTGCTCGTCTCGCTCACGGACCGCGCCACCGGACGTGAGGCGATCGCTCCCGGGGACTTCGGCAATCTCCTGGAACTGCACCGGGACACGCCGAATGAATGGGACGCGTGGGACATCGATACCTTCTACCGCAGGAACGTCGTCCGGCTGGTTGAGGCGCGTTCGGTGACTCTGGAGCGCGATCCCGGAGGAGAAGGCCCGAACGCCGTCGTTGTGGTGGAGCGGATGGCCGACTCCTCGGCCGTGACCCAGCGGATCGGACTGGCAGCAGGCGCCGACTCACTGGCCATCACCACGGAAGTGGACTGGCAGGAAAGCGAAAAGCTGCTCAAGCTGGGCTTCGCGCTGGACCTCAGGGCGGACCGCTCGGCCGCGGAGACGCAGTTCGGGCACGTCTTCCGCCCCACGCATGTCAATACGTCCTGGGAGGCCGCGAAATTCGAGATCTGCGCCCACCGCTGGATCCACGTCGCCGAGCCGGGCTACGGGGTGGCCATCTCCAATGCTTCCAGCTACGGTCACGATGTCACCCGCAACATCCGCCAGGACGACGGCGGGACCACCACCACAGTGCGGGTCTCGCTCCTGCGGGCTCCGAAGTTTCCGGATCCCGGCGCGGACCGGGGCAGGCAGGAGCTATACCTCACCATCCGGCCGGGCGCCACAATCGCTGACGCCGTCGAAGAGGGCTACCGCACCAATCTGGCGCCTCGGGTGGTGCAAGGGTCCCACGGGGTGGAACCGCTGTTCACGGTGTTCAATCAGGCCCTCATCATTGAGGCGGTCAAGCTCGCTGAAGACGGTTCCGGAGACGTGATTGTCCGGCTGTACGAATCGCTGGGGGAGCGGTCCACGGGGCTTATCAAGGCGAATTTCCCGGTCCGCGGGGTCCATGCCGTGGATCTGCTGGAACGGTCCGTCGATGCGCCGGGAGTAGAGGCAAGCTCCGATTCCGTTGCGTTAACGCTGCGGCCGTTCCAGCTGGTCACGCTGAGGTTTGTGCGCTGACGCGAAGCGGAGCGGCGGCGAGCGCACGAAGCACAGCGGCGGTGAACGGCGCCGGAGGCGGCCGCCGGTTCCGGAATCAACGCAAAAAGCATGTCAAAACCGCTGAAGAACCCCTTAAACAGGCTGAGTGGGAGCGGTCCATGCGGACCGCTACCACTCATCCCCCCAATGGCGCTTGGACGGCTGCCTCTGCTTCGCACGGCTGACTTCCGTACACGAAGCGATTGCCGCTTTCACACATTCATGATTCTCTCAGAGTCTAATGATTTTGTGAATGCCCTACCCTTTGCTCTTACGGAATGTTGCGCGAGCGTGACCGGGCCCCTTGGCTGCGACCGCCGAAAACCAGAAGAGGCCCAGCCCCAGGACATAGCCCAGGGCGGCCAGATAGTTGACCATCTGCTGGGCGGGGATCCAGGCCTCCGGGGCGAAACAGGCCGGGACGCTGCAGGCTGTGGACAGGGCCCCGACAGACATCAGGATTGCCGCGGCACGCACCAGCCGCGGCAGGTTGCTCCTGGCGGCAGCCAGCAAGGCCGGCAGGAGGGCGAGGGAGACCAAGGCAGGGTAAGCGCGGCCGGCGGCGGCGTAAAAGGGCGCCAGGATGGCGTTGTGTCCACCGTTATCGGTGATGTCCAGCATGCCGACCGAGGACCCCCGCGTATCCATCAGAAAGAAGATTGCTGCGACGGCGATAGTGCTGACCGCCAAGGCGGACCATCCGATCGGGCCGGCGATGAGACGGTAGCCGCGCGCGTACCCCAGCCCGCTGGCCACGCGGAGTCCCACCAGCATGACTGTCGCGAACACGAGGAAGCGCAGGATGAGGTGGGTGAAATTTCGGCCCCCCAGCGCCGCATCGATCGCCTCATAGGGTCCGGGCACTGAGAGCAGGCTGCACAGGGTCCCGAGAAGCAATATCCAGAAGACGGTCCTGTTCCGTCCCTGGATTGCATCCGGTACGCGCAGGAGCAGCACCACGGAGCAGATGATCAGCGTGGCCCACTGGAGGGTTGCAATCATTGCGGCTTCTCCGTCGCTCGCCTGCTCAGTCCCCAGAAAGTCAGGTCAGGCCAGCTTGCTGCTTTGTTGCCCGGCGCGCAAGCGCCTTCGCCCACCAGATCAGGCAAAGTCCCAGGACCAGGCACAGAACGGCCGAGTAGTTGAAGACGAACCGCAGGAATCCGAGGGACGGAGGAATGACGGGGGACAGCAGGCTCAAGGAAATGGCCACGGTAGCCAGCGCCAGCAATACCGCGCTGGACCGCACCAGGACGGGCAGTGTGCTGCGCAGGGTCCGCACCATGGCCGGAAACAGGGCCACGGTGATGAAAGCGGGATAGAGCCGCCCGGCGGCTCCGTAGTACTCCACTAAGGCGGCATTGCGATCATTCTTGGCGAACACGGCCCCCAGCCCCGCCGAGGAACCCGCGGTGTCCATCATGAGGAACACCACCACCACCGCGGCCGAAGCGGCTGCGGCCACCCCTTTTCCGACGGGCCCGGTGATGAGCCGCAGGGCGTCGTCCGCGCCGAAGCCCCGGGCCAGCCGGAGTCCGAGGAAGAAGACGGCGGCGAAGATGACGAAGCGGAGCACCAGATTGGCGATGTTCATGCCCCCCAGGGCCTGGTCCACAGCCACATACGGGGCATCGATGCTGAGCAGGATCGCCAGCGTCATCAGCGCGAAGATGGAGAACAGGGACCGGTTTTCGCCTCGGAGGGCGCTCGGAACGCGGGCAAGCGTGACGACGCAGCACACCGCCAGGGTGGTCCACTGCAGGGTCGCGATCATCCGAGGTTCTCCCAAATCTTTTCTGTTTGTGCTTGCTCCTGCTCCTGGCGCCGCAGCAATTTTCCGAGCGCCTGAAGGCGCTCGCCGGCCAGGGCGCTAAGTTCTCCATCGGAGAGGGCATCCAAGGCGGACTGCTTTGCCCCCGCAGGCCAGCCCGCCTCATCCTCGGTTATCAAGCCGGTGGCGACGAGTCCGCCCGTGAATCCTACGCCCGCCGCGCGGGCAGTCGCGACCGTCAGCTCAGGTGACAGCCTGTTTGCCGTGAGCTGCGCCGAGTAATTCTGCGGAGCCACACCGGTGGCAGCCGAAACCCGGTGGCGCAACTCACCATCGTCTATCGCATCCACCCAGTTCCGGACGGACGTGGCGTGCGGGGCGGAGCTCAGCGCCGGGGTTGCTGAATTGCCGTGGTCACCAGAGCCGCCGTTGGACCGGGAGGAACGGTAAATGACGGCGCGCAGCAGATCCATGGTGGCAACCTGGCTGACGAGTTCCGCGGACGTCGGTGGCTGCGGACCGGTGGCCAGATCTGCATAGTGGTCGAAGGAAGCGAGCTCCGCCAGCGGGCTCAAGTTCAGGGCACGGCTGATGCTGACCAGAGTGGTTTCGGCCACCTTCCCGCGCACCAGCTGCTGCGCAAGGGTTGTGCGCTTGATCCCGGAGATCCTGCAGATATCGGCTGTGCTCGCGGACGGGGCAACCTTCTGAAGCCAGACTTGGAACGCCTTTGCGGGTAGTGGCATCTAGGGCTTCCTGCTGAGTCGACGGGCAGTGTGACTTCTGGCATGCGGCGGGGCAGCAGCGAATAGGGCGGGGGGTAGTAGCGTTGTGGTGCCGTGGCTTCGGATTTTACGTGAGGTCCTAATTCAACTATGCTAAATGGTCGAACCCGCTGGTCCGTACACCCCCCAAGTCCGGACCGGCGGGTTCTTCTATGCCCGGCTGGTTTTCACTCCGTTTGGGCGCCCGTTTTGGGCCGCAGTGAGAGGATGAACTAATGACTGCAACCCTTGTTGCCAAGGACCTTTCCGGGGGTCACGATCACCGGACACTCTTCTCAAAGCTGTCCCTCACCGTGGCCCCCGGCGACGTCGTCGGCGTTGTCGGTGCCAACGGCGCCGGCAAATCCACGCTGCTGCGCCTGCTGGCCGGTGTGGACGAACCGCAGGAAGGCACTGTGAGCCTGGCCCCGGCCGACGCCTTTGTGGGCTGGCTGCCCCAGGAACACGAACGAATTGCCGGCGAAACGGTGGCCGGGTACATCGCCCGGCGCACGGGCTGCGCGCAGGCGACCATGGCCATGGAATCCAGCGCCGAGGACCTGGGTTCCGGCGCGCCGGGCGCCGATGACGCGTATTCCCTCGCGTTCGACCGCTGGATGGCCTCCGGCGCCGCAGACCTCGAGGACCGGGTCCCGGCCGTCCTGGCAGACCTGGGCCTTGATGTAGGGCCGGACGCCGCAATGACGGGCCTGTCCGGTGGCCAGGCGGCGCGCGTCGCCCTGGCGGCCCTGCTGCTTAGCCGCTTTGACATCGTGCTGCTCGACGAGCCCACCAACGACCTGGACCTCAACGGCCTGGCCAAGTTGGAGGCCTTCGTCCAGGGCCTGCGCGGCGGCGTCGTGCTGGTCTCGCATGACCGCGAATTCCTCGCCCGCTGCGTCACCACGATCGCGGAGCTGGACCTGGCCCAGAACTCCGTCGCTGTATACGACGGCGGGTACGAGGCCTACCTGGAGGAACGCGCCGTCGCCCGCCGCCACGCCCGCGAACGCTATGAGGAATTCGCCAATACCAAGGCCGACCTCGTTTCCCGGGCACGGACCCAGCGTGAGTGGAGCTCCCAGGGCGTCCGGAACGCCATGAAGAAGAACCCGGACAATGACAAGATCCGGCGCGCGGCCAGCACCGAGTCCTCGGAAAAGCAGGGTCAGAAGGTCCGGCAAATGGAATCCCGCATCGCCCGGCTCGAAGAAGTCGAGGAGCCGCGCAAGGAATGGCAGCTGCAGTTCAGCATCGGGGCGGCGCCCCGGTCCAGTGCCGTGGTGGCCACCCTGCGTGACGCCGTCGCGCAGCAGGGCGATTTCACCCTGGGCCCGGTGAACCTGCAGCTGAACGCTGGGGAGCGGATTGGGATCACCGGTCCGAACGGCGCCGGCAAATCCACGCTGCTCCGGCTCCTGCTCGGTATCCAGCAGCCGGACTCCGGTGACGCCTCCATGGGAGCGTCCGTGGCCGTCGGGGAGATCGATCAGGCCCGCGGCCTGCTGGCCGGCGAGCAGAAGCTGGGAGACGCCGTCGAGGTCGTGCTGCCGGAGCAGACCCCCGCCGAGGTGCGCACGCTGCTGGCCAAGTTCGGGCTCAAAGCCGACCACACCAACCGGCCCGTCGACTCCCTGTCCCCGGGGGAACGGACCCGGGCCGCGCTGGCGCTGCTGCAGGCCCGCGGCGTGAACCTGCTGGTCCTGGACGAACCCACCAACCACCTGGACTTGCCCGCCATCGAACAGCTCGAGGAAGCCCTCGAAAGCTATGACGGCGCGCTGCTGCTCGTCACGCACGACCGGCGGCTGCTGGAAAACGTCCGCCTTGACGCGCGCTGGAACGTCGAGAACGGCGTCGTCACTGAGTTGCACGCCGATGCCCCGAAAGGCCGCACCACATGAGCATGGACCGGGTTGCCTGGAGCTCCCTCTACAACATCACCCGCGCCTCAAGCGGGTCCAAGCCGTTCTCCAAGGAGACGCTGAAGCGCGTCTTCGGTTTTGCCCGGCCCCACCGCGGCAAGCTCATCGCCTTCGTGCTGCTGTCCATCGTGATGGCGGTCCTGGCTGTCGCCACCCCGGTCCTCGCCGGGCAGGTGGTCGACGAGATCATCGCCAACGCGGAGGCCGCGACGGTGATCTGGCTCGCCGTCCTGATCGCCATCGTGGCGGTGGCCGAGGCAGGGCTGGGCCTCGTGACCCGGTGGCTGTCTTCCACGATCGGCGAAGGCGTGATCGTGGACCTGCGCACCCGGGTCTTCGACCACGTCCAGAAGATGCCGATAGCCTTCTTCACCAGGACCCGGACCGGTGCCCTCGTGAGCCGGCTGAACAACGACGTCATCGGGGCGCAGTCGGCCTTCGCCGGCACCCTGTCCGGGGTCGTCAGCAACGTCGTGGCCCTCGCCCTGACGCTCGTGGTGATGCTTGGCAAGTCCTGGCTCATCACCGTGCTTGCCATGATCCTGCTGCCGATCTTCCTGATCCCGGCCCGCCGGATGGGCTCCAAACTGGCCGACCTGCGCCGCGAAGCCGCCGAGCACAACGCGTCAATGGGCACCCAGATGACCGAGCGCTTCTCGGCCCCCGGTGCCACCCTCGTGAAGCTTTTCGGCCGCCCCGATGAGGAATCCCGGGAATTCGCCGTCCGCGCCGGGCGCGTGCGGGACATCGGCATCCGCACTGCCATGCTGCAGTTCACCTTCGTCACGGCGCTGACGCTGGTCTCCGCGCTGGCCCTCGCGCTGGTCTACGGCCTCGGCGGCTTCCTGGCGCTGCAGGGACAGCTGGCCGCGGGCGACGTCGTGGTGCTCGCGCTGCTGCTCACCCGCCTCTACGCGCCGCTCACGGCCCTCTCAAACGCCCGGGTGGAGATCATGAGCGCCCTGGTCAGCTTCGAGCGCGTCTTCGAGATCCTGGACCTCAAGCCGCTCATCCAGCAGAAGCCGGACGCGGTATCCTCCCCGCCCGGCCCGCTCTCGGTGGAGTTCGACGACGTCCGCTTCGCCTACCCCTCGGCGGACAAGGTCTCGCTGGCATCCCTGGAGGACGTGCTGACCCTGGACACCCGCGGCGGGGAGGAAGTGCTGCACGGAATCAGCTTCCGTGTGGAGCCCGGGCAGACCGTGGCCCTCGTCGGCTCTTCGGGAGCCGGGAAATCCACGATCGCGCAGCTTCTTTCCCGCCTGTACGACGTCGATTCGGGCGCCATCCGCTTCGGCGGCACGGACCCCGGCACGGGCGTGGACGTCCGCGACCTCACCTTCGACTCGATGCGCGCCACCCTCGGCATGGTGACCCAGGACGGTCATCTGTTCCACGAGAGCATCGCCTCCAACCTGCGCCTGGCCCGCCCGGAAGCCACCGAAGAGCAGATGTGGGATGTGCTCCGGCGCGCCCGGCTCGAGGACATGATCCGCTCCCTGCCCGATGGCCTGAACACCGTGGTGGGGGAGCGCGGCTACCGCCTCTCCGGCGGCGAGCGGCAACGGCTGACGATCGCCCGCCTGCTCATCGCGCAGCCGCGCGTGGTCATCCTCGACGAGGCTACGGCGGCGCTGGACTCCACCAACGAGGCGGCCGTGCAGGAAGCCTTGGGCGCCGCGCTGGAAGGCCGCACCGCCGTCGTGATCGCCCACCGGCTCTCCACCATCCGCGCAGCCGATGCGATCCTCGTGGTGGAGGCCGGTTCGATCGTGGAGCGCGGCACCCACAGTGAGCTGCTCGCCGCCGAGGGCCGCTACGCGGAGCTGTACAGGACGCAGTTCGCCGAGGCCAGCACGGTGGCCCAGGAGGCCGTGCCCGGGTTCTGAGCCCTGTACCGAGCCCTGCACTGGGCCCCGCACTGAGCCGGAGTGGCTCGGGTCAATGCTGAAATGCCGGCTTGGGGCCGGGTGCCCCGGGACCCCTGTGCTTCGGGACCCGTGTGCTTCGGGACCCGTGTGCTTCGGGACCCGTGTGCTTCGGGACTAGTCCGCTGACGGTTTGGCGGACAGGGCCGGCAGCACGTGGTCCGTCAGCAGCGGGGCAAGGTCGCCGGGCAGCTCGGCGGCCAGGTCCAGCCAGCGGATCTCGGCGATTTCCGCCGATGGCCGGGCACTCCACACCCCTGGAGCCGTGAAGACGGTGGCCACGATCTGGGTTGCCGCCTCATTGGCGGCATCCGCCAGCCAGCAGCCCAGGAGGTCCAGCCGGTCCGGCGCCAGCACAATCCCCACTTCTTCCTGAAGCTCGCGCGCCGCCGCCTCGGCCGCCGTCTCGCCGCTCTCGGGTTTGCCGCCGGGATGCATGAACTTGTCCGTGCCTCTTTTGCGGACAGTCAGGAGGCGTCCGGAGCCATCGAAGACGCAGACGGCGGAAACGACAATGCGCGGGTTCACGTGGCACGCCGATCATCCGGCGCTGCATCGGGCGCTGTGTTTAGCCGGCGCAGCACTGACTCGAGCAGCTGGTCCTTGGCGGGCCCGGTGACGTCCCAGCGGTAACGGTATTCGTCCGGTCCGAGGACGGTGTAGGTCACTCGGTACGTGTCAGGATCGCACCAGTGCACGTCCTGGTTGGCCTGCCCGGCAAAGCCCATGCGGTGGAAGGGGCGGCCGTCCGGGAAGTGCGCGTCCAGCACGGCGGGCGTTTCCGCCGGACGCAGTAGGTATTCCCGGCTCGCCGGCGCGGTGAACGGCGCGCTGCCGGGGGATGTCCAGCGCACGGTGCCCTCTTCACGCCAGAACAGGCCGCCGTCGTCGTGGTCGGTAAAACGGACGACGCCGGTAAAGGTTCCGCTGGTCCCGGTGCTGCGGTCCAGCAGTGTGCGGTCGACAGACCAAGAGCCGCGCAGGTAGGCGCGGAGATCAAAGTCCGGACCCGTGTCCGGGATGTTGTCCGGGGCAGCAATGTTCAAGTGCCCTCGATTGGAATCGAACCAACGACACCGGCTTTAGGAGAGCCGTGCTCTATCCACTGAGCTACGAGGGCGGGCGTCCGTGGGCCGGCCCAGGGCCGGTCCGGTCGGACTCGGATATAAGCATACAAGGTGAGCGCGCGTACTACGCTCATGGCATGACTGCAGGAACCACCGAGCTTTCATCCGGCGCCTTCTATTACCCGGACGTGGCCGCTACCCGGTTTTACATGGGGGCCCTGGCAAAGCTGAGCGTGCTGCAGTATTTCGTGGCGGAGGCGGCTGTGATCGGCGCCTGGGCGGGCGCGGAACCTTACAGCCGGCGCACGGGCTACATCAGCGACCTCGGCGCCGTGAGCTGCGGGGACTTTTCCGGCCGGGATGTGTGCTCTCCGGCGCACATGCTGATGAACGCGTCCTTTGTGGTCCAGGGCCTGGGCATGATCGTCGGAGCGCTCCTGCTCGGCTCGGCGCTCTTGTGCTGTGCGGCGCGGTCCGCCGTGCGGCCGCGGCGGGGTGCGGCGGGCGTGGCGGTCGCGGGTGCCGCCCGGCTCCTGACCGGCACCGCCGGGGCGGGAACGGTCATCGTGGGACTGGTGCCGGAGGACGCGGGATCGGCCTGGCACCTGGCCGGTGCCATCATGTTCTTCGCGGCCGGTGCCCTGGCGCTGCTGGTCCTCGGCTGGCTTTGGCGCAGGCAGACGCCGCTGGGGTGGATCATCCTGGCCTGCGGGGTGCTGTCCGCGGGGGCGCTGATTGCGGCCGGCCTGACGGGCATGCATGTGCCGGAACCAGGCACCTTGGAGCGGCTCATGGGCTACCCCATTACGGTTGGCGTTGCCGCGGCCGGCCTCGTCATCGCCCAGCGGGTTGGGCACGAGCGCACGCTGCGCAAGCGCGCCCGGGCACAAGCACGCTGAGCCGGGGCGGCCAGGGCGTCCATGGGCACGCCGAGGAGTGCGCGGAACCGGGCCGCGGCGAGCGGGCCGCCGCTGGCGGGCGCCGCTAGCTTCCGGTCTGGGAACCCGGCCACAAAGCCGCCCTTGGGCGTTTTCTCGTGGGAGCAGTCGGACCTTCGCCCGCCGCGGATAGCAGCTCCTGTAATATCCGGGGCGTCTTATGTCCGGCAAGCCTCTGACCTTGGATTATCATAAGGGCACTCACCGGATCCGGTGCTGCGTGCGGGTTTCGTGGTAGGCGCGCGTCAATAGGCCGACTTTGCAGTCATATGGGGACTAATGCCAGATCAGCTTCTCTTGCCGCGTGTGAATGCGGAAAGCGTGAATCTTTATCACGGCGACCGCCGACTGAACCGTGACCTTCAGGAATCCACGGACCGTCGACGTTGGATTGCGGTCCCATGACGGTCGAGGCCCCGGTCTGGCCTGACGAGCGAGCGCCCGAGGATGCAGCCGGCGCCGCACTTGATGGGTCGGCTGTGGCCAGGGCAGCCGACAACGCTTTCGCGGACAGCGTTGCTGCCCGTGCCATCGGGGTGCGGATGATCGATGGCACGATCATCGAGGTCCTGCTGCCCGCCAATCAGGAGATCGAAGGCCCGGAGGCACGCACCGCCGGCGGCGCGGTCCGTTCGCTCGCCGCGGGGCGGCGGATGCCGGTGCTCCTGGTGATCACCGGCGTCGTAGGTGTCAGCGTTGAGGCGCGGCAGGTCTTCTCGGGATCCATAGCGGCGACTGCATTCGCCCTGGTGGGCGAGAGCCCGGTGGATCGGGTCATTGCCCACTATTTGCTGCGGTCCAGAGGCGAGACGATCCCGGCCCAGTTTTTCAGCTCTGAATCTGCGGCACTCGAATGGCTAAGGCAGTACGTCCGTGAAGAGTGACGCCCCGGACCCCAGGCTGCACGCCCTCGTGGAAGGCATAGTACGGATCGCCGGAGGCGACTTGAGCACCCGGATTCCGCATTCAGAAGCCCGCGACGACGTCGCCGCCGTCATAGCCGGCATCAACCTCATGGCCGATGACCTGCAAACCATCTATCAGGAGCTGGAGGAGCGGGTCGAAAGCCGCACGGCCATGCTGCGCGAGGCGCAGGTGGAACTCGAACGCATGGCGCTGACGGACCCGCTGACCCAACTCGCTAACCGGACGGCACTGAACGCCGTCCTCAGCCATGCCTTGGCGGAGTCCTCGCGCGGCGAGTTGCCGCCGGCGCTGCTGATTCTCGATCTCGACTCGTTCAAGGGCATCAACGACACTCTGGGGCACAGCGCCGGCGACGACGTCTTGCGGGTCATCGCGCGCCGGCTCCAGGAGTCCGTCCGAGAGACTGATACCGTGGCGCGGCTTGGCGGCGACGAGTTTGCCATCATGCTGCCCAAGTCCAACCTGGTGCGGGCACGCCGGGTGGCGAACAGGATCCTCAAGGCGCTTAGCGAAAGCCTCGAAGTCGGGGACCTGAAAATCACATGCGGAACGAGCATCGGCTTGCGGATCGCGGAGCCCGGCCAGTCCGTGGATGACCTTGTCATGGAGGCTGACACGGCCATGTACGCCGCCAAGGCCCAGCCGCACAGCAGCATTAAAGTCTTCGAACCTGCCCTGCTGTACGCCCGCCGGCTGCAGAGCGTTATGGTTTCGGAAATGCGGGAAGCGATCCTGCAGGACCAGCTGATCCTCCATTACCAGCCCGTGGTGGACCTCGCCACGGGACGGATCGAGGGTGTCGAGGCGCTGGTCCGGTGGAACCACCCGGGGCGTGGTCTGCTCATGCCGGACCAGTTCATTCCCCTGGCCGAGGAAACCGGCATGATCGTGGACCTGGGCCACTGGGTGCTGCGCACTGCAGTTCGCCAACTGCGGCAATGGCAGCAGGACCAGCAGGTGGACAGCACGTTCAATGTCCGCGTCAACATCTCCACCACCGAACTGCAAAACCTCGAACTGATTGAACATGTGCGCGACATCCTCGGGGAGACCGGCGTAGATGCGTCAAACCTGATCGTGGAGCTGACGGAGTCTATGGCCGTCAACGGCGGGGACGTCGACCAGTATTCGCTCAACGGCCTCCGGCGTCTCGGCGTGCAGCTTGAGATCGATGACTTCGGGACGGGCTATTCTTCCATCAGTTACCTGCGCAAGCTGCCCGTGAACGTGGTCAAGATTGACCGGAGCCTGATCAGCGGTCTGGGCGCCGACGAGCAGCAACGTGACTTCGTGGCGGCGGTGCTGCATCTCATCCATGCCTGCGGGCTCAAGGCCCTGGCCGAGGGGATCGAGACGGCGGAGCAGGCGGAAGTGCTCCGGGAGATGGGCTGCGGAAGCGGTCAAGGCTACTACTTTGGCCGTCCGGCGCCAGCGGCCGACATTGCGGAGCTAATTAATCGGCGTACGGCCGAATAAGCGGGCTGGCAGGGACAGCGTCGCTTGGGTGTTTATCCTGGGTCTGGGGTTATGTATGGCTATGATGCGGGCTAAACAGTCCTTAAAGAAATAGCGGCGAGCTCCGGACTCGATGTCCGGCGCCCGCCGCAACGGTTCCGTTTGCGGTTCCGTTAGTTCTTCGGAGTGGAGTTCGGCCACCAACCGACTGCTACAACAGAGCCCTGGCTCGATCCGCCGGAGGCAGACACTGCTGCCGAGGCGGACAGCCCGGCGCCGGCCAGCGCGCCGGCGACGAGGAGCGTTGCGAGGATTTTCTTCATTTGGACTCCTGATACGTAAGAGGCTGATGTAACTCATGTGACTTGTGTTGCAGATCTAGTATAGAGGCAGACGACACGCCGTTATATAACGATTCGTGCCCCAACACGGTTTTCTGTGATATTAGCGCAAAGCTGCGTAAGTCCTGAGTGAATACTGCGGAGGTCTTGCTTGCGCGGTTTGTTCTTTTCCGCTCCCGCGGCAACGGATAATTGAAACATGCAACAAAGCTCCGTTTCCCCTATATACGCCGCTGCAGAGCTGCAGGCGCGGGAATATCGAAAAAGTCACGACTTCGGCCGTGCGGCTAGCAGTGCGCGAAAGGCCTGGGAAATCGCGCGTAACGACGGGGACCTGACGGCGGCCTGGGGCATGCGGCTCTTCCAAGCGGAGAATCTGCTCGACGCCGGCGAATTTGAGGCGTGCGCGCTTCTTGCTGCCGAGCTAGTGGATGGCGCCCAAGGCGCCCAGGCTGAAGATGCCCGGGGAAAAGCCAATACCCTGCTCGCCAAGGCCAGACAGGGTGCCGGCATGCTGGGGCAGGCGGCCGACGCAGCGCGAACGGCCGCCCGATTGTCCTCTGGTACCGGCGAAGTGGAGGATAACGTCAAGGCCCGCCAGGCACTCATCGCAGCCCTCGCCGAAAGCGGTAGGTTGGAGGAAGCTTGGAACGAAAGCCTCCTACTGGCCGACGATATATCCAACGAGGTCGACGATCAGTTGGTCGGCAAGGCCTACTGGGTCATCGGCAATGTTGCTTTTCTCTGCAACAACGTGATCGAGGGACTTCAATATCACGAGCTCGCGGCGGAAACGTTTTCGCCGGCACGAAATCTCGATATTTGGGCCAAATTCAACAAGGCCTCCGCGGCCATGCGGCTCGCCGCCGATGTTGCTGATGCGGATACGCTGCGCTGCAT
>JBKPJW010000442.1:0-9299 GCA_046730875.1 Actinomycetota bacterium
GATCACCAGCGCCGTCTTGCCGGCCACGTCCCCGGCGCGACCGACGGCGTGCCAGGCCACGGCGGCCGGTTCGGTCAGGGCCGCGGTCCGCAGCTCCAGCCCGTCCGGCAGCGGCCGGAGCATCCGGGCCGGCAGCGTGGCGTAGCGGCTGAAGGCGCCGTCGGTGTGCGGGTAACGGGCGGCGCTGCCCAGGTAGGTGCAGCCCGGTGACAGGTTGGGCCTTATGACCGCCTCCCTCCTTGCGCGTCCGGCACGGGATGGTGCAGACCAGAACCGGGCGGCCTGCGGCGCCGTTCCTTATGCCCCCACGCGAAATAGGTATTTCCGCCGGGCAGTCCGGCGCGCCTAACGTTCTACCTGAGTCCGTCCCCCGGTCGGACACCGCCGGGAGGCCCGCGTGCTGACCGTTCCCCCTGATCCGATTCGAGGTACAACCCTGATGGCCGTTCCCCGGACTGTCGACGACGCGTCGGAGTCGGCGTCGGCGTCGAAAGGCGCCGCCGGGTCCGTCGGAGCGAGTCGCGGCCGCCTCTACCGCTACCGGGGAGCGTCAAAATCCGGACAACCCGCGCCCGGAACTGAGAAAGTGCGGCGCCTGCTGCAGTATCAGCGCCAGCTGATCTCCTTCAAGTCCAGCAGCTTCCGGACCCTGTCCGCCCGGATGAACGAGCTGATCGCCCAGGCGCTCCGGGACGGCCTGAAAGTCACGGCCGTCGCGCAGGCCACCCGGCTGTCCCGGGCCGATGTTCGAAGGATCGGCATCGCATTTGAGGATCTGGAACCCGCGGGGACCCCGGTGCAGGACCACCTGTCTGCCATCGTCCGGATGAGGGCGGAGGTGGCCGCTGCTGCCGAGGAACGGGCATCCGCCGAGCAGAAGCGGGTACAGGTGCTTGCGCTGGCCCGGCGGGAGGGGATCCTCGACGACTATGAGCTGGCATCCCTCAGCGGCCTCAATCCCGGCGAGATCGGGCGCATGACCTGGGGTGTAGATTCCCGTGCCCCGCTGCCGTCCTGGGTGCTCTAGCCTCCCGTGGGCGTCGGGGCGGGCGTTACAGGCAACTCGGACTCATCGACGATGCGCCGGTCCTCGCGCGGGCAGCTGAGCTGGCCGGGCGTCTGGTCCACGAGTTCCGGCTTGGCCAGTTCCTTGAAGTCGCCGGTAAGGGTGAGATCCACGCTCGAGTCCGTTCGGCCGTCCTGGGCATAGTCGCTGCCCGGCAGGTTGCGCTGGACGCTGAAGGCGGCCGCCTGGCCGGCGGCACCGGAGACTATGAGCGCCACGCCGCGGTAGCTGGACGTCGTGTTTGCCACGTTGCCCACGATGAACTTCCGGGCGACTAGCTGGTCGGCCACGCTTCGCGCCAGGCCGGGCCGGCTGGTGGAGTTGTATACATTGACGTTGACCTTTTCCGGCGGCGTGTAATCGTAGACGGCCGCCGGGCACACCGATACCGCCGCCTTGCTCCGCTCCGGCGCGGGAAGCTTGATTTGGCCGTTCATGATGGCGAGCGCCACAACGATCGCCGCCACGATCAGGCCGATCAGCAGCACCAGCACGACGCCGTGCAGGACTTTGCGGCGCCGCCGAACAGAGTGGTCGGCCGGATCGTCCGGCTCCTCGAATGTGTCCCGCAGTTCGGAGCCGCTGACGACGCGGTGCCCGTGCAAAATTTTGAGGTCTGGCCGCTTCCTAGCCATTTATCACCAGGACCCGCGCGTGGATAGCGGTGCGCTGGTGGAGTGCGGTGCGGACTGCCCGGTGCAGGCCGTCTTCAAGGTAGAGGACGCCGCGGTATTCCACGACGTGCGGAAAAAGGTCACCGAAGAAGGTGGAGTCCTCGGCCAGCAGAGCTTCAAGGTCCAGCGTGCGCTTGGTCGTCACGAGTTCATCAAGCCGGACCGGACGCGGGGGCAGGGCCACCCAGTCCTTGGGCGTGTTGTAACCATGGTCGGGGTACGGGCGTCCCTCGCCCACAGCTTTGAATATCACGATGCCAGCCTAGGGAACTTGGACGCCCGAAGGAATCAAAGTCCCCGATCGGCCTGAGGTTGTGGCCAAACGGTAACCATTTGTCACAGGCCGCGCCGGCGCAGGTCACATCCGGCGCGTGGCAGTCGATCTTGTCCATACGTCATGCAAAGGTGTCGTGCGGCTGACAGAATGGCCGTATGACTTCACCCGAGACTGTCCCTGTTCCGTCGCCGTCGGCCCCCGTGCTGGCGCTGCTGCTCGACGTCGACGGTCCGGTCGCGAGCCCGGTCACCCGCGATGTGCAACCCGGAATCATCGCGGACCTGCTGACCCTCTCCGCCGCCGGCGTGCCCGTGATCTTCAACACCGGCCGATCTGATGCCTTCATCCGCGAGCAGGTCATGGAACCGATGATCGCTGCCGGCATGCCCGCAGGCACCATCATCCACGCCATCTGCGAGAAGGGCGCCGTCTGGTTCAGCTACACCTCCGAGGGCCCGGGCCCGGTCCATGTGGACCGGGAGCTCGCCATGCCGCGCGCCTTTGGCGACGATGTCCGCCGCCTCGTCGCGGAGGACTACTCCGCCCACATGTTCTACGACGAAACCAAGCGGGCCATGGTCTCGGTGGAGCAGCATGTCGACGTCGCCAGTTCCGATTACCGTGCCGAGCAGGAGCTCTTCGACGCCGACGCCATGGACCTGATGTCGCGGCACGGTCTGGGTGTGGTGCGCCTGGACCACCATGCGCCCAATTCGGACGACCAGATCGACTACCGTGTGGACCCCACCATCATTTCCACCGATATCGAGTCGGTCCGGCTGGGCAAGGACCTGGGCGCGAGCCGGGCGGTGGAATTCCTGGCCGCACAGGGCATCACGCCGCAGGCCTGGCGCACGGTGGGCGATTCCCGTACGGACTATGCCATGGCCGACTGGCTGCACCACAATGACCACGCCGTGAAGCACGTGGACGTCCGGCCCGCGGACGGCATCCCGGTGAAACCCTACGAGGTTCTCACCGCCGCCGATCTGGGCCTTGGCGAGGACGTGATCCACGACGACGCCGGCGGCGCCTTCCTGCACCACTGGGTGGCCCTGGTTACCGACTGAGGACTGCTTCCGGCCGCACAGTTCACCGTCACACGCGCCCGGTGCCGGCCGGATTTCCGCGCCAATTTTGAGGCCCGCGTTATCATGCAAGTAGACACCAACGCACTCAAAGAAGCTGGAGATCAGACATTACCGAAGCAGCCATCCAAGACGAGATTTACTATGGCAGCCAGGCGTCCGAGGATGCCCACGCCGAGGTCACGTCGGCGGCCGCCGTCGCCAGGTTCCGGACCCGCTCCGATGTCGTCCGCCACCGCGGCCGCTATGCCCTGATCAACGAGAACCGCACGCCGTACCAGGCCATGGTTGAAGACCTGATGTTCCTGCGTGCGGTCCTGGCCGGTGCCAGCATCGGCTACCTGCTGGTCCGCGGCAACAACCACCGCCCGGTCATCGCCGTCGACTGGAAGGACCGCAAGGAACTCCGTGACGCCCTCGTGGAAGCGTGCCGGGACGAACCGTTCTATTCCATGAGCGTGGACGCGAAGAAGAAGTCCTCCGTACTGGTGGGCGACGGCGAGCTCTCGCCCAACCGGCAGGCCCGGATCTTCCGGCTGTACCGGCCCAGGGTGGAGCCGGAAGGCGGCCTCGAGTTCGGCGCCTCCGCCGGCGTCCAGCTGGAACTCTGGAGCTTTGAAGGCAACGAGCTGATCCTGCCGATTGAAAACTCCCTGACGCGCCGCACCATGCTGGCCCAGGATGCCGTGCGGGGCACCGTGGAACGGTACGGCCACACGTGGCCCACCATCGAGAACATGTTCGCGGACCATGCCAGTGACATCAGCTTCGACATCGACCTGGTGTTCTCGTGGGTGGACGGCAGCTCCCCGGAATACATCGCGGCGCGCCGCGCCCGCATGGCCGGCGTGGTGGTGGGCGAAGGCGATGACCACGAGGCCCGCTTCCGTCAGATCGATGAGCTCAAGTACGCCCTGCGTTCGGTCTACATGTTTGCGCCGTGGATCCGCCGGATCTTCATTGCCACCGACTCCCCCGCCCCCTCATGGCTGGCGGATCATCCGAGCGTGACAATTGTCCGCAGCGAAGAGTTTTTTGCCGATCCCTCGGTTCTGCCTACGCACAACTCGCAGGCCGTGGAGTGCCAGCTGCACCACATCGAGGGGCTCTCCGAGCACTTCCTGTATTCCAATGACGACATGTTCTTCGGCCGCGCCGTCGGGCCGGACATGTTCTTCACCCCGGGCGGAATCACAAAGTTCATTGAGGCGGAGACGCGGATTGGGCTTGGCGACAACGACGCCGAACGCAGCGGCTTTGAGAATGCCGCCCGGGTGAACCGCAAGCTGCTCTGGAACCGCTTTGGGCGCATCACCACCCGGCACCTGGAGCACACGGCGGCTCCCCTGCGGCGCAGCGTGGTCGAGCAGATGGAACAGGAGTTCCCGGCCGAGTTTGCCAAGACCGCTGCCAGCACCTTCCGGGCCGCGGACAACATCTCCGTGACCAACTCGTTCTACCACTATTACGCGTTGCTCACGGGCCGCGCGGTGACTCAGACCGCTGCCAGGGTCAGATATGTCGACACCACGGCGCGGGCCGGCCTGAACTACCTGCCCAAGCTCCTGGCCAAACGGAACATGGACTTCTTCTGCCTCAACGACGGCAGTTTCCCGGAGGTCCCTGCGCAGGAACGGGCGGAACTGGTCACGGAGTTCCTGGAGAAGTACTACCCCATCAAGGCGCCCTGGGAGAAGTAGCGGCCCGCACGAGGGTCCACCGCGGCCCGGCGGGTTCACGACCGTTCCAGTTCCGGGCGGTGAATCACAGTGCCCGGAATCAGTTCAGCGCATCAGTGCAATGAATCAGTGCGGTGAATCAGTTCAGCGTCGTGAACCTGCGGTTTGCCGGCGTCCGGGGCGGCGCCTCCCGCTTGGCCTGCTCCGGGATGAGGATCCCTGCGGCTGAAAGCCGGCGCTGGACTTCTTCCGGAGAGACACGCTCGCCGACATCCGGGGTGTCGCCGAGCAGCACCACGGAGTTCACAATCGTGTGTTCGTAGACGTGGACCAGGTTGAATGCCTGCCCGCCGTCGCGCCCGCGGGTGCCGCCCACGGAAACATTCAGATCCTGGGTGTAGCAGGTGGCTGAGGCCACGGAGACAGGGATACCCGCGAATGTCGCGGTGGTCGAGTAGTGCAGGTGGCCGCCCAGGATCGCGCGAACGTCGGAATTGCGCAGGACTCCGGCAAGCGCCGACTGGCCGCGGAGTTCCACGAGTACGGCCAGATCCAGCACGGACGGTACCGGCGGGTGGTGCAGGGCAAGGATGGTCCCGTCCGGGGCGGGGGTGGCTAGTTCGGCTGCGAGCCATTCCAGCTGCTCCGGGCTCAACTCGCCATGGTGGAAGCCGGGCACCGAGGTGTCCATGGTGATGATGCGCAGCCCGTTGATGAAGTAGCTGTGGTCCACCGGCGCGTCGTTGCCGGTCTGGTCCAGGAGCCCGGACCGGAAATTGGCACGGTCGTCGTGATTCCCCATCGCCCAGATGACCTTCGCCCCCATGGCCCTGCAGGCAGGATCCACGATGGCGCGGAGCTTGGCATATGCTGCGGGTTCGCCGAGGTCGGCCAGGTCGCCGGTGAAGATCACGGCCTCGGGGCGTGCGCCTGAGGCGAGGACCTCTGCGAAGAGTTGCTTCAGCATGGCTTCGCTGTCAATGACGCCGTGCAGGGGTTGCGGACCCGCCAGCAAGTGGGGGTCGCTCAGGTGAAGTAGGAAATGACGTGGCCGGGGGTGCTCGGCCTCGATGCGCTCCATTGCTACCTTCTTGGTTGGGTGGAAGCGGTGCCTCCAGGGTCCCTCTCAGTAAGGACTATCCAACCAGACATTAGGGAAACAATGTAAAAACTGGGACAGGCATATTGGAAAACCAGTCGTGAACAAGTGTCGCCCTCCTTTCATGCTCCGGCCGGCATATTCGGCAGTGCCGGCCGCCCCGGGCGCTGCCGGACCCCAGCTCAGCAGGGTACGGCAGTGCCGCGGGCGGATCCCGCTAGCTGAGGTATCCGTTCGGGTTGAGCACGTACTTCGTCGCTGCACCGGCGTCGAATTCGGCGTAACCCTTCGGAGCATCCTCCAGGCTAATGGCCTTCGCGTTGACGTTCTTCGCGATGTGGACCTTGTCATACAGGATGGCCATCATCAGCTGCCGGTTGTACTTCATGACCGGACACTGTCCGGTGGTGAAGCTGAGCGACTTTGCCCAGCCTGTGCCGAGGCTGAGGGAGAGCGAGCCTTTCCGCGCTGCCTCGTCTATGCCTCCCGGGTCGCCGGTGACGTAGAGTCCCGGGATACCGAGGGCGCCGCCGGCGGCCGTCACTTCCATCAGGGAGTTCAGGACGGTTGCCGGGGCTTCCTTGGCTCCGGAGCCGTGGCCCTTCGCCTCGAATCCCACAGCATCCACGCCGCAATCAACTTCCGGGACGCCGAGGATTTGCTCGATTTGTTCCGCCGGGCCGCCCTTGTTCAAATCGACGGTCTCGCAGCCGAAGCCCCGTGCCCGCTCCAGGCGGTCCGTGTTCATGTCCCCGACAATCACGACGGCGGCACCAAGCAGGTGGGCGCTGGTCGCCGCGGCCAAGCCCACGGGTCCTGCCCCGGCGATGTATACGGTGGATCCGACGCCTACGCCTGCGGTGACCGCGCCGTGGAATCCGGTCGGGAAGATGTCCGAGAGCATTGCCAGGTCCATGATTTTCTCGAGGGCCTGGTCCTTGTCCGGGAACTTCAGCAGGTTCCAGTCGGCGTAGGGCACAAGGACGAAGTTGGCCTGCCCGCCGACCCAGCCACCCATGTCCACGTAGCCGTAGGCACTGCCTGGCCGGTCGGGGTTGACGTTCAGGCAGATGCCCGTCTTGCGTTCCTTGCAGTTCCGGCAGCGCCCGCAGGCGATGTTGAAGGGGACGGAACAGATGTCCCCCACTTTGATGAATTCGACGTCCGGCCCCACTTCCACCACTTCACCCGTGATCTCATGTCCAAGCACCAGATCAGTCGGGGCGGTGGTGCGCCCGCGGACCATATGCTGGTCCGAGCCGCAGATGTTCGTGGCAACGGTCTTGAGGATGGCCCCGTGACGCACCTGCCGGCCCACGTTGGCGGGGTTCACCCCCGGTCCGTCCTTGAGTTCAAAGGTCGGGTAATCGATGTCTATCAGTTCGACTTTTCCCGGTCCCTTGTAGGCAACGGCTTTGTTCCCTGTCATCTCATTCCTCCTGCTTTCACGGACTCCACACGGGGCCCTTTGTGATTGACGAAGATCTTTGATGCGCCCTCCGCAGGAACACCTCGGCCGCGCTGCCGTCCGGCGGTTGTCAGGGATTACTGCTCAGGGTGACTGCGCCGTAGGTGTGCCCGGAATGTTGGAAGGTGCGGTTAGTCTAGGCGCCACGCCTGCTGAGGGGTAGTGGCTTCGGGCCCGGTTTGGCCGGGCCTTCTTTTAGTTCAGGACAGACTCAACGGCATCAGTGATCTCAAGGGTCACCCGGCACCACGGCGGGCGCGAAGCGGGCAACGATCTCCCCGCGTCGGCCGAACCCAGCGCCGCGGACGGGCCCGGCAACCCTGGTGCCCATGGGTTTCGCTGCGGCTAGCGGCTCGGCGTTGCGCTGGGCGTGGGCGTGGGCGTGGGCGTGGCTTTTACGGTGACCGGTTTGGTGACCGACGGCGTCGCCGACTGGGTAATTGATTTGGTGGCGGACTTGGTGGCCGACGGCGGCGCAGGCAGTTTGCTCGTCGGTGCTGCGGTCGTGGTGGTGACAGGGGCCGGCTTTGGAGCGGTCGGCGTGGTGCTGGCGGCCTCCGTCGCGCTTGGAGAGGCCGACACTCGCGAGGAGGGCGGCGGGGTTACGGATGGCGGTCCCGATGTTGGAGCCGACGGTTTGGCGGAAGTTGTTGTCGGGGCCGGTGCGCGGGTCGGTGTGGGCGTCGCCGTTTCCGTGGGTGTGGATGTGGGCTTCGCGGAGGCCGTGGGGTCCGGCGTCGGCGTCTCCGTCGCAGTGCGCGTCGGGGTCGGTGTCGTGGAGGAAGCCGACGGCGACGGTGTCGGTGTCGCCGTCGCAGTTCCGGTTGGTGTCGGTGTCGCCGACGCAGTTCCGGTTGGTGTCGGCTTGGCGGAAACGGTGCCGTCCGGACTCGGCGTTGCAGTGCCCGTCGGGGTCGGCGTCTCCGTTGCAGTCCCCGTCGGCGTCGGCGTCGCAGAGGGAGCCGACGGCGTGACGGAGGGCTTTGCCGACGATGTGCCGGAGGCGGCTTCGGTAGCGGCCGCCGATGAACTCGCGGACGGCTTGGCCGCCACCGCGACGGGCTGTTCCTCATCGCCCCCGGCCACCACGTGAGTCAGGTCCTCGCGGACAGGAATCGCCCAGCCGATCCGGGTGGGGGACTCGTTGCCGCCGCCAGGCCCGTAGCTGGTCATTTCTATCGGGCCAAGTTGATCCACCTGCTTGATGGGGAGCAACGTCCAGTCCCGCGGATTAGTGTGGGAACCGTTGAGGATGGTTTCGAAATGCAGGTGGCAGCCGGTTGAAGATCCGGTGGTGCCCACTCGGGCGATGACTTCGCCCACGCGAACGGAGTCGCCCTTCTTGACCGCAATGGCCTCCAAGTGGTTGTACGTGGTGATCAGGCCGTTGCCGTGGTCGATTTCCACCCGGTTGCCGCCGCCCCACGGGTGCCACCCAACGGCCCTCACCACACCGGCGTCGGCAGAGTAGACCCGGGTGCCGCAGGGTGCCGCGAAGTCCTGACCCCAATGGAATACGCCCGCAAGTCCCGTCAGGGGGCTGCGGCGCAGCCCAAACGGGGATGAAGGGCGCAGGGATTCCAGCGGGGCCATGAGGAAACCGGCCGCGGGGCGGCCTAGGGCCTCCGCCGCGACATTGAGTTCCCCGCGTACCCCATCCTTGGTGACAGTGTCCACGGTGGTTCTGTTGAAGGCCAGGAGTGCCAGAGCGTCAGCGGTGACAGTGACTGGAGGCTCCGGTGCCATGGTTGCGGCGGAGTGGGCAAGAGCGTCGAGGGTTTCAGGTCCCACGGCACCGGCCGGCGGCATGGCGGCGGGCGGCACCGCGTACGGCGTGTGGGCGCTCAGTCCCTGAAAGCCACCGAATGCCAGAACGGCCAGGGAAAGGCACAGGCCTCCCGATACGCAGCGCACGGCAATGGTCCGCGCCCTGGCTGACTGCTCACTC
>JBKPJW010000443.1:0-1683 GCA_046730875.1 Actinomycetota bacterium
CATCCGGGGCTATCTCGAACCGGCCGAGCGGGAACTACTGCGCAGCCTCTTTGACGACGTGGTCTCCATGCTCGAGCCCGAGCAGCGCGCCAACGAGGACCCCCTCGCCGCCCTGGTGGGCCTGGATGCCGAAGCCCGCGAACCCTCCGACCGTGCCCTGCGGCGGCTGCTGCCGAACGTGATGAAGAACGACGACGGCGCCTCCCTTGAGTTCCGCCGCTATACCGAGCGTTCGCTGCGCGAAAGCAAGATCGGCGCGCTGAAGGCCGCCGGCCTGAGCCTGGACCGGGAAGACCTCGTCCTGAGCCCGGATGACGCCCGGCACTGGGCCACCGCGCTCAACGATGTCCGGCTGGTGCTGGCCGAACGCCTGGACATCCGCGACGACGCCGACGCGGACAACGTCCACCTCATGCAGGACTGGTCCCAGGCCGAGGACGTGGAAAGCTACCTGGCCCTTGTCTACAACTTCACCACGTGGCTGCAGGAGTCGCTGGTCCAGGCCATGGTGCACTCGCTTGACGTCCGGCGCTGAGCGCGGGCGTGTGACCCATGAGACACGAGTTGCGCGACACAATGTGATGGCCGCCCCCGGGGCAAAGCCCTATCCTCGAATAATCATGACTTCAGCATCGAGTACGGATCCGGCAGCGGCTGCTGCGGACTCCCCAGCGAGCAGCACCCCAACCGGCCCCACGGGTCCCGAACCGGCCTTGGCGCTGGGGTCGCGGCCCATTGGTGTCTTCGATTCCGGCGTCGGCGGGCTCACGGTGGCCAGGTCCATCATCGACCAGCTGCCCAACGAATCCATCCTGTATGTCGGCGACACCGCGCACGGCCCGTACGGCCCCCTGCCCATCGCCGAAGTCCGGGCAAATGCCCTCGGCGTCATGGACGAGCTCGTGGATTCCGGCGTGAAGCTCCTGACCATCGCCTGCAACTCCGCGTCGGCCGCCGTCCTGCGCGATGCCCGCGAACGGTACACCGCACGGTACGGGATCCCGGTGATCGAAGTGATCCAGCCGGCGGTCCGGCGCGCCGTCGCGGCCACGCGGACCGGCCGGGTGGGCGTGATCGGAACCTCGGCCACGGTTGGCTCGCGCGCCTACGAGGACACCTTCGCCGCCGCCCCGAACCTGGAGATCACCTCGGTGGCATGCCCGGCGTTCGTGCCCTACGTGGAGGCCGGGATCACCACGGGACCGGAACTGCTCGCCGTCGCCCGCGACTACCTCGAACCGCTGATCGCTGCCGGAGTGGACACCGTGGTGCTCGGCTGCACCCACTACCCCCTGCTCACCGGCGTGATCTCGTTCGTCCTGGGCGAGGACGTCACGCTGGTTTCCAGCGCCGAGGAAACGGCCAAGGACGTCTACCGGGCCCTGGCCTCCCGCGGCCTCGAGCGCACCGACACCACAGCTCCCGAGCACAATTTCATTGCCACCGGCGACGCCGCGCAGTTCGAGCACCTCGCCCGGCGTTTCCTCGGCCCCGAGGTCCTCAGTGTCCGCCACGTGGACCACGTCGCGGCGCAGTACCCCACCGGCAGCCTCGCCCGGATTACCCCGGAGATGATCGCCGCCGCCCAGGCCGTCGCCGGCCGGCCGCGGATTTCAAACTTTGTGGGCGGATCCGCGGGCGGGGGGAAACTGCTGTGAAGCTGACCATCGTGGGCTGTACCGG
>JBKPJW010000444.1:0-5548 GCA_046730875.1 Actinomycetota bacterium
CGTCGAACCTGAAGACTTCGCCGGCTGACCCGTGGCAGCCGGTGCAAATGGGGCGGTTGAGACTGGTGGGATGCATGTGGCCGCTGGGGTTTCTGAAACCGCTGGGACGATTGTGACACTGCCAAACATTAAAGCCGAGGATGAAACTTTCGACACGCCCGCCGAATAGGCCCAACGTCTTTGACCTTGGGCCCTGGCAGGCCTAACGTCGGAGGTACAAGTTCCCATTGCATACGGTAGCCGCGCAAGTCACACTGGAAAGTGCAGCCCGGCTGAATTACACGGATGGAGTCTTCATCCCGTGTCATGCAGCTGCTCACATACATAGCTGCCGGTGCAACTCACTCAGGGGGAACTCACGACAAGGAGGGTCCACGTGAGTCCGAAAGGCGAAGCAGGCGAGCTCAAGCAGGCCGCGACGGCTGGTGTTGCTGTGCCCGCCAGCGGTGCCCAGGGCCTGCTGTTCACCGAGGATCTTCCCGTTCTGGACGAAGACGCGGGCTACCGCGGCCCCACCGCCTGCAAGGCTGCCGGAATCACGTACCGCCAGCTGGACTACTGGGCGCGTACCGGACTCGTTGAGCCCGCCGTCCGCGGCGCAGCAGGCTCCGGCTCACAGCGGCTCTACGGCTTCCGCGACATCCTGGTCCTCAAAGTGGTCAAGCGGCTCCTGGACACCGGGGTGTCCCTGCAGCAGATCCGGACCGCCGTTGAGCACCTGCGGGAGCGCGGCGTGGAGGACCTCGCCCAAATCACGCTCATGAGCGACGGCGCGAGCGTCTACGAGTGCACGTCGGCGGATGAAGTAATTGATCTCGTCCAGGGCGGCCAGGGGGTGTTCGGCATCGCCGTCGGCCGTGTTTGGCGCGAGGTTGAAGGAAGCCTCGCGGCCCTTCCCAGCGAACACGCCGCGGTGCAGTCCTTTCCCGACGACGAACTGAGCAAGCGCCGCGCTGCCCGCAAGATCGGCTAGCGCACACCGGTACAGACCAGATTGAGGCCGCCTCCCCACAGGGAGGCGGCCTCAGTTCGTTGCAGGAAGTGTGGTTTTCCGAAAGGGCGTTACTGTGCGGTCCGTTGCTAGCGCTGGCTGCGGTCGCGGACGGCGCCTGCCGCGACCAGGCCGCGGGGATGCAGCAGGTTCTGCAGCAGGGCATCGAAAAGCCCGGCGGCGTTCTTGGCCGAGTCCCCGGGCCAGTGGTGGATGGAGTGGGCGGCGCCCTGGATCTGCTGCCAGTTGGCCTGCTCCGGGATGTGCGGACTTAGCAGTAGCTCGCCGAACATGGACTCCATCTCCGAGAGCCGGAATGTGTGCTCGGCGGAGCCGCTGCGTACCCGGTTGGCCACAATGCCGGCCGGGGACAACTTGGGCGCGAACTCCTGCCGGAACAGCTGGATGGCGCGCATGGTGCGTTCCGTGCCGGCCACCGAGAAGAGCCCGGGTTCGGCCACCAGGGCCACCTTGTCGCTGGCGGACCACGCCATCCTGGTCAGGCCGTTCAGCGACGGGGGGCAATCGACCAGGACGAGATCGTAATTCTGCGCGCCGGCCAGGACCATGGAGAGCCGGCGGAGGTCGCGGCGGCCCAGGTCAGGCCGGTCATAGATGCCGGTGTAGGCGGAGCCGACGGCTACGTCGAGAACCGAAGCCGCGGCGCGGGGCTGTGCTGTGCGGGAGCCGGCGGCGCGGGACTGTGTAGTGCCGGTGGCAGGGCCGCTGGCAGGGCCGGTGGCGGGGCGGCTGGCGCTGAGCCGGGCGCGTTCCACCCAGCTGCTGGGAACCACATTGTCCGCCAGGTGCGCGCGCCGGGGCGATCTCAGCATCCTGCCGATGTCGAGCTGGTCGTCCGGGCTGACGCCCAGGGCCGTGCTGGCATCAGCGTGCGGGTCAAGGTCGACGACGAGGGTGGGGATGCCTGCGGCCAACGCCGCCGACGCCAGTCCGGTGGTCACGGATGTCTTGCCGACACCGCCTTTGAGGCTGCTGATGCTCACTACTTGCACTTGAAAAACCAATACCTAACGCCGGTTGCCGAGACGGGGTCGTGCCGGCCCCTGCGTTCTTCGGAGCCGGGGCGTGCATGCGCCACCCACCCCTCATCATATGTTGATGCTCCGGCGAAACCCGTTTCATCCGCCGCCGGGGCGCCAGAACCTCCGGAACCGGGCGGGCGGGCGCAACCTGCAATGCCGGAGCCCTGCCCATCGCCGCGTCCGTGACGCATAATGCTGTGACGGTGCCCACAATGATTTGTGTTTGTCCGCACGGGTCCTAGACACTGTGAGCACTTACCGATACGCCCGCGATGATGCAGGAGAAGTATGTTTTCTAAGATTCTGGTGGCCAACCGCGGTGAAATCGCGATCCGCGCTTTCCGCGCGGGCTACGAGCTGGGTGCCAAGACTGTCGCTGTATTTCCGCACGAGGACCGCAACTCGATTCACCGCCAGAAGGCCGACGAGGCGTATCTGATCGGCGAGGAGGGGCACCCGGTCCGGGCGTACCTCGACGTCGATGAGGTTGTACGGGTGGCCAAGGAGTCCGGGGCCGACGCCATCTACCCCGGCTACGGCTTCCTCTCCGAGAACCCGCGCCTGGCGCGCGCCGCCCAGGAGGCCGGCATCACCTTCGTCGGTCCGCCGGCGAAGGTCCTGGAACTGGCCGGCAACAAGGTTGCCGCCCTCGAGGCTGCCCGCAAGGCCGGCGTCCCGGTGCTTAAGTCCAGCCAGCCGTCCAAGGACCTCGACGAACTGATCGCCGCCGCGGACGAGATCGGCTTCCCCATTTTCGCCAAGGCGGTCGCCGGTGGCGGCGGGCGCGGCATGCGCCGCGTGGACACCCGCGAGGCGCTCCCGGAAGCCTTGCAGGCTGCCATGCGCGAGGCTGACGCCGCGTTCGGCGACCCCACGATGTTCCTCGAGCAGGCCGTCCTGCGCCCGCGCCACATCGAGGTCCAGATCCTGGCCGACGCCGAGGGCAACGTCATGCACCTGTTCGAGCGTGACTGTTCCATCCAGCGCCGCCACCAGAAAGTCGTGGAGATCGCCCCGGCCCCGAACCTCGACGAAGGCATCCGGCAGGCGCTGTACCGCGACGCCGTGAAGTTCGCGAAGGCACTGAACTACGTCAACGCCGGCACGGTCGAATTCCTGGTCGACACGGTCGGGGAGCGCGCCGGACAGCACGTGTTCATCGAAATGAACCCCCGCATCCAGGTTGAGCACACGGTCACCGAAGAGGTCACCGACGTCGACCTCGTCCAGGCCCAGCTGCGCATCGCCTCCGGCGAGACCCTCGCGGACCTGGGCCTCTCGCAGGAGACTGTCCAGCTCAAGGGCGCTGCCCTGCAGTGCCGCATCACCACGGAGGACCCGGCCAACGGTTTCCGGCCCGACGTCGGCAAGATCACCGGCTACCGCTCCGCCGGCGGCGCCGGCGTCCGGCTCGACGGCGGCACCGTCTACTCGGGCGCAGAAATCAGCCCGCACTTCGACTCCATGCTGGTCAAGCTGACCTGCCGCGGCCGGGACTACCCGACCGCGGTCGCCCGGGCCCGACGCTCCCTCGCCGAATTCCGCATCCGCGGTGTGTCCACCAACATCTCCTTCCTGCAGGCCGTCCTGGACGATCCCGACTTCGTCGCCGGGGACGTGGCCACCTCGTTCATCGACGAGCGGCCCGAACTGCTGAAGGCGCGGGTCTCCGCCGACCGCGGCACCAAGCTCCTGACCTGGCTCGCCGACGTCACAGTCAACAAGCCCAACGGCGACCTGAAGGTCCACACGAACCCGGCGGACAAGCTGCCGGCCCTCGACGGCGCCGCGGCCCGCCCCGGGTCCCGCCAGCGGCTCCTGGAGCTCGGTCCGGAAGGCTTCGCACGGGCGCTGCGCGCCCAGGACGCCGTGGCCGTCACGGACACCACCTTCCGCGACGCGCACCAGTCCCTGCTCGCCACCCGGGTGCGCACCCGCGACCTGGTGGCGGCCGGCCCGGCCGAGTCCAAACTGCTCCCGGAGCTGCTGTCGGTCGAGGCCTGGGGCGGAGCGACCTACGACGTCGCACTGCGCTTCCTCGGCGAAGACCCGTGGGACCGGCTTGCTGCCCTGCGCAAGGCACTCCCGAACCTCTGCCTGCAGATGCTGCTCCGCGGACGCAACACGGTCGGCTACACGCCTTACCCGGAAGAGGTCACGGTGGCGTTCGTCAACGAGGCCGCCGCCACGGGCATCGACATCTTCCGCATCTTCGACGCCCTTAACGACGTCAACCAGATGGCCCCGGCCATTCGCGCCGTCCGCGAGACCGGCACCGCCGTCGCCGAGGTCGCCCTCTGCTACACCGCGGACATGCTGGATCCGGAGGAGACGCTCTACACGCTGGATTACTACCTGGAGCTGGCGCAGAGAATCGTCGACGCCGGGGCGCACATCCTGGCGATCAAGGACATGGCCGGGCTGCTCCGCCCCGCTGCCGCGGCACGGCTCGTTGCTGCGCTGCGTGAGCGATTCGACCTGCCCGTCCACCTGCACACCCACGACACCGCAGGCGGCCAGCTGGCCACGCTGCTCGCGGCCGTGGATGCCGGCGTGGACGCCGTGGACGTGGCCTCGGCCTCCCTGGCCGGAACCACCAGCCAGGTCTCGGCCTCAGCGCTCGTCGCCGCGCTGGCCCACACGCCGCGGGACACGGGACTCAGCCTGGCGAACGTCTGTGCCCTTGAGCCGTACTGGGAAGCGGTCCGCCGTGTCTACGCGCCGTTCGAGTCCGGCCTGCCGGGCCCCACAGGCCGGGTCTACCAGCACGAGATTCCCGGCGGGCAGCTGTCCAACCTCCGCCAGCAGGCGATGGCTCTGGGCCTCGGCGAGCGTTTCGAGGCGATCGAGGACATGTACACCGCGGCGGACCGCATCCTGGGCCGCCTGGTCAAGGTGACGCCGTCGTCCAAGGTGGTGGGCGACCTCGCCCTGCACCTCGTGGGCCTCAACGCCGATCCCGCGGACTTCAACGAGAACCCGCAGAAATACGACGTCCCGGACTCCGTAATCGGCTTCCTCTCCGGCGAACTGGGCGACCCGCCAGGAGGCTGGCCCGAGCCCTTCCGGACCAAGGCGCTGCAGGGCCGCACCGTCAAGGTACGCGACGTCGAGCTGAGTGCCGACGACAGCGCCGCGCTCAAGGCCGACTCCAAGACCGTGCAGCAGACCCTCAACCGGCTGCTCTTCGCCGGCCCGACGAAGGACTACCAGAAGAGTGTGGAGTTGTACGGCAACCTCTCGGTGCTGGACACCCGCGACTACCTCTTCGGGCTGCAGCGCGGCGCGGAGCACGAGATCGAGCTGGAGAAGGGCGTCAACCTGATCGCGTCGCTCGAAGCGGTCTCCGAACCGGACGAAAAGGGCATGCGCACCGTGATGTGCACGCTCAACGGCCAGTCCCGGCCGGTCGTGGTCCGCGACCGTTCCGTGGTCAGCAACGTCAAGGCCGCCGAGAAGGCGGACCCTGCCCAGCAGGGCCAGGTCGCCGCGCCGTTCGCTGGCGCGGTCACGG
>JBKPJW010000445.1:0-9211 GCA_046730875.1 Actinomycetota bacterium
GAGTTCGTCGGCGACGCCGGCCGCTCCATCTCCCTGGAGCACTACGGCGCCTCCGCGGACTACAAGCGCCTCTTCCAGGAATTCGGCATCACCGCCGAGGCCGTCACCGCCGCCGCCAAGGAATCCCTCGCGGCCCTCACCAACTGATCCACCACCACGGTTCCGGGGGACGATGCGCCCCCGGAACCCTGATTTCCAGGAGTTATGACATGACTACCCCCACACAGCAGCTCTCCGACGCCGGCGTCTCGATCTGGCTTGATGACCTCTCCCGCGGCCGCCTGCAGACCGGCACCCTGCGCAAGCTCATCGAAGAGAAGAACGTCGTTGGCGTCACCACCAACCCGTCCATCTTCCACGCCGCCATCACTACCGGCCACGACTACGACGCCATCATCGCTGCCCAGGCCGCGGCCGGCGCCACCGTGGAAGAGACCGTCTTCGAAATCACCACCACCGACGTCGCCGACGCCTGCGACCTGTTCGCCCCCGTTGCCGCGGCAACCAAGGGTGTCGACGGCCGCGTGTCGATCGAAGTTGACCCCCGCCTGGCCTGGGACACCGCAGGCACCATCGCCGAAGCGAAGCACCTGTACAAGAAGGTCGCCAAGGACAACGTCCTGATCAAGATCCCGGCAACCCTCGAGGGCCTCGAAGCCATCACCGCCACCCTGGCCGAGGGCATCAGCGTCAACGTGACCCTGATCTTCTCGCTGGAACGCTACCGCGCCGTGATCAACGCCTTCCAGTCCGGCCTGGAGCAGGCCAAGGGCAACGGCCACGACCTGTCCACGATCCACTCGGTCGCTTCCTTCTTCGTCTCCCGCGTCGACGCCGAAATCGACAAGCGCCTCGACGCCATCGGCACCGACGAGGCCAAGGCACTCAAGGGCAAGGCCGGCCTGGCCAACGCCCGCCTGGCCTACCAGGTCTACGAGGAGCTCTTCTCCACCGAACGCTGGGCCCTGCTGGCCGAAGCCGGTGCACTCCCGCAGCGTCCGCTGTGGGCCTCCACCGGCGTGAAGGACCCGGCCTACCCGGACACCCTGTACGTCACCGAGCTCGTCGCCCCCGGCGTGGTCAACACCATGCCGGAGAAGACCCTCGACGCCACGTTCGACCACGGCACCGTCACGGGCGACACAGTCACCCGCGGCTACGACGACGCCAACGCGACGCTGAACTCCCTCGACGCACTCGGGATCTCCTACAACGACGTCGTGGCACTGCTCGAATCCGAAGGCCTGGACAAGTTCGTGGCCAGCTGGAAGGAACTCCTCGGCGACGTTGAAGGCGCCCTGGCCTCTGCACGGAAGGCTTCCTAACCCACCATGAGCACACTCAGCTACGACGCCTCCGGCGCAGCCCGCCAGGCCCATGAACAGCACCTCCCCGCACTGCTGGAAGACCGCATCGCTACCCGGATCTTTGCGAAGGACCATACCCTGTGGGGTCCCGACGCCGAGCAGGAATCCGCTGTCCGCCTGGGCTGGGTCGAGGCGGCCACCGTCTCCCAGCCGCTGGTCCCGGGCATCCTGGAACTCCGCGATGCGCTGAAGGCCGAGGGGGTGACCCGGATCGTCCTCTGTGGCATGGGCGGGTCCTCGCTGGCGCCTGAAGTCATTGCGGGCACCGCTGGCGTCGAGCTGACTGTGCTTGACAGCACCGACCCCGAACAGGTCGGTGCCGCCTTGGCGGACCGTCTTGCCGAAACTGCCATCGTGGTTTCGTCCAAGTCCGGCTCCACCGTGGAGACCGACTCCCAGCGTCGGATCTTCGAGCAGGCATTCACCGATGCCGGCATCGACGCCAAGAGCCGCATCATCATCGTCACCGATCCGGGTTCGCCGCTGGACAAGTCGGCACGTGAGGCCGGCTACCGCGCCGTCTTCAACGCCGACCCGAACGTCGGCGGCCGTTTCTCGGCCCTGACCGCCTTCGGCCTGGTCCCCTGCGGTCTGGCCGGAGTGGACATCCAGGCCTTCCTGGATGAAGCCGAAGAAGCAGCTGAAATCCTCAATGAGGACTCCGAAGACAACATCGGCCTCGCCCTTGGCACCGCCCTGGGCGGCACCAGCCCGCTGCGCAACAAGATCGTCATCGCCGAAGACGGATCCGGGATCGTGGGCTTCGCCGACTGGGCTGAACAGCTCATCGCCGAGTCCACCGGCAAGCTGGGCACAGGCGTACTGCCGGTCGTCGCCGGTCCCGCGTCCCCGGAAGCCACCCTGGGCGCGCCGGATGTCCTAGTCATCCGGCTCGTCGCGGCGGATGACGACGTTGATCTCCGCGAGAACGAGGTCGCCATAGCCGGCGGCCTGGCCACGCAGATGATGGTGTGGGAGTTCGCCACGGCCGTGGCAGGGCGCCTGCTGGGCATTAACCCGTACGACCAGCCGGACGTCGAGGCGGCGAAGATTGCCGCACGCGGTCTACTGGACGCACAGCCCGAACCGACGCCTGCAAACTTCACCGACGGCGCCATCGAGGTCCGCGGCGGAGAATGGCTGGGCGGCGCAGCTACCGCGGCCGAGGCCGTCAAGGCCCTGCTCTCCGAACTGGGTCCGGACAGCTACCTGAGCGTCCAGGCCTATTTCGACCGTCTCGCCTTCGCAAGCCTCGAAGGCGTCCGGGACGAACTGGCCGCCCTCACCGGGCGTCCCGTCACCTTCGGCTGGGGCCCGCGTTTCCTGCACTCCACCGGCCAGTTCCACAAGGGCGGACCCGCGATCGGCGTCTTCCTGCAGGTCACGGCTGCCTCCGCCACGGACCTGGCAATCCCGGACCGTCCGTTTACGTTCGGCAAGCTGATTTCGGCGCAGGCCGCAGGGGATGCCCAGGTTCTGTCCGAGCACGGCCGTCCGGTCCTCCGGCTGCACCTGACCGACCGCGCGGCGGGTGTGAAGCAGCTCCAGGAGCTCGTCACGTCCCTTGCCCGCCAGGCAGCCTCTTCCACTGATAGCTAAGGCACCCACTCAACCATGCCAGAAACCTACAACGGCGGCAGGAACACAGCCGGCCGGGGGCGTAACCCGCTCCGGGACCCCCGTGACCGCCGTCTGAACCGTATTGCCGGGCCGTCATCGCTGGTCCTGTTCGGGGTGACCGGGGACCTCGCCCGCAAGAAGCTCATGCCGGCCGTGTATGACCTCGCCAACCGCGGTCTGCTCCCGCCGAGTTTTGCCCTTGTGGGCTTTGCCCGGCGGGAGTGGGATAACGAGGACTTCGCCGCTGAGGTCAAGGAATCCGTCAAGGCTTACGCCCGGACCCCGTTCGACGAAACAGTCTGGAAGCAGCTCTCCGAGGGCATCCGCTTCGTGCAGGGCGAGTTCGACGACGACGGGGCGTTCAAACGGCTGTCCGAAACGATCGATGAACTTGACGAGCAGCGCGGCACGCGGGGCAACCACGCGTTCTACCTCTCCATCCCGCCGAAGGCCTTCGAACAAGTGTGCCGCCAGCTGTCCAAGCACGGCCTGGCCGAGGCCGACGGCGACAAGTGGCGCCGGGTGGTGATCGAAAAGCCGTTCGGGCACGACCTCGAATCGGCCCGGAAGCTTAACGACATCGTCGAATCGGTGTTCCCGCCGGACGCGGTCTTCCGGATCGATCATTACCTGGGCAAGGAGACGGTGCAGAACATCCTCGCACTGCGCTTCGCCAACCAGCTCTTCGAACCGCTCTGGAACGCCAACTACGTGGACCACGTCCAGATCACCATGGCCGAGGACATCGGCACCGGCGGCCGGGCAGGTTACTACGACGGCGTGGGCGCTGCGCGCGACGTCATCCAGAACCACCTGCTGCAGCTTTTGGCCCTGACGGCCATGGAAGAGCCGATCTCGTTCAACGCCGATGACCTGCGGGCCGAGAAGGAAAAGGTCCTGGCCGCCGTCAGGCTCCCCGAGGACCTCTCCACCCACTCCGCGCGCGGACAGTTCACCGGCGGCTGGCAGGGCGGCGAGCAAGTCCTCGGGTACCTGGAGGAAGAGGGCATCCCCGCCGACTCGAAGACCGAGACGTTCGCCGCGATCCGGGTGGACATCAACACCCGGCGCTGGTCCGGTGCGCCGTTCTACCTGCGCGCCGGCAAGCGCCTGGGCCGCCGGGTGACGGAGATCGCCGTCGTGTTCAAGCGCGCGCCGAACCTGCTGTTCCGCGACCACAGCGAGGATGACTTCGGCCAGAACGCCGTGGTCATCCGGGTCCAGCCCGACGAGGGTGCCACCATCCGGTTCGGGTCCAAGGTCCCGGGCACCCAGATGGAGGTTCGCGACGTCACCATGGACTTCGGCTACGGCCACTCCTTCACCGAGTCCAGTCCCGAAGCCTACGAACGGCTCATCCTCGACGTTTTGCTGGGCGAACCGCCGCTGTTCCCCCGGCACGCCGAAGTGGAGCTGTCCTGGAAGATCCTGGATCCCTTCGAGGACTACTGGGCCACCCTGGACGAGCAGCCAGAGCCCTACCGGCCCGGAAGCTGGGGCCCCGCCTCAGCCGACGAGCTCCTTGCCCGCGACGGACGAACCTGGAGAAGGCCATGATCGTAGATCTTCCCGACACCACCACCTCGAAGATTTCCAAGAAGATCATGGCCCTGCGCGAGCAGGGCGGCGTGATCGCCCTGGGCCGGGTGCTGACCCTTGTGGTGGTCACCCGCTCCGGGCTCGAGGAGGAGGCCATCGAGGCCGCCAACGAGGCTAGCCGGGAACACCCGTGCCGGATCATCGTCCTCACCGACGCCGGGGCCTCGGCTCCGACCCGGCTGGACGCCCAGATCCGCGTGGGCGGCGACGCCGGGGCCTCCGAGGTCATCCTGCTGCGCGGCTACGGCGAACTCGCCGAGGAAAGCGAATCCCTCGTCGCGGCCCTGCTGCTCCCGGACGCACCCATCGTGGCCTGGTGGCCGCACGGCGCCCCCAGGAACGCCTGCCAGACCTCGATCGGGAGCATCGCGCACCGCCGGATCACCGACTCGGCCAACGAACCGGACCCGGCCACCGCCCTGGAAACCATCCGCCGCACCTACAAGGCCGGCGACACCGACCTCGCCTGGACCCGCCTGACCAACTGGCGCATCCAGCTGGCCGCGGTCCTGGACCAGGTGGACGACTCGCCCGTGACCGCGGTGACCGTCGAGGGCGCCTCGGACTCCCCCAGCACCCTGCTCCTCGCGGCGTGGCTGACCCTGGCCCTGGACGTTCCCGTGACGATCGTGGCGGATCCGGCCGGTACCGGGATCCGGCGCGTCCGGCTGACCCGTCCCGGCGGCGACATCCAGCTCTTCCGGCCCGGGCTGACCATCGCGGAACTGACCCAGCCCGGACAGCCCGCGCAGCGGATCTCCCTGCCCCGGCGCAGCCTCAAGGACTGCCTGGCAGAAGAACTCCGCCGCCTGGATCCCGACGAAGTCTTCGGCGAAGTGATTACTATGGGACTGCCACGTACCAATCTAAGGAGTGTCCGTCCCAGTGAGCGCTGACCCGAGAGTAAGCATCCATCCTGACTCGACCGTCCTGATGGCTGCAATTGCAGCCCGCCTGATCACCAAGCTCGTCGATATCCAGGACCGGCACGGCGAGGCGACGGTGGTGCTTACCGGGGGCACGATGGGCATCGGTTCGCTCAAGGCCGTGGCCGAATCACCGGCGGCTGCGGCCGTCGACTGGTCGAAGGTGAACTTCTGGTGGGGTGATGAGCGCTTCGTGGCGGCGGATGACGACGAACGGAACGCCCGCCAGGCCCATGAGGCTCTCCTGTCCCATATCGGCGTTGATCCTGCGCGCGTCCACGTGCCTGGTTCCACCGATGAATTCGACAGCGCCGATGAAGCCGCGGCGGACTATGCGCGCCGTCTCGCTGAGGCGGCCGCGGCCGAGCATGCCGCGGACATGTCGGACGAGCGCCCGGAAAATCCGGCGCGGCTCCCCCGCCTGGACATCGTTCTCCTCGGCGTCGGCCCGGACGCGCACGTTGCGTCGCTCTTCCCGGAGCAAGCCGGCATCCGGGAAAAGGAACTAACCGTCGTGGGAGTCCAGAACTCGCCTAAGCCGCCGCCTGCCCGCGTGTCGCTGACGCTGCCTGCCATCAATACGGCTTCCGAGGTGTGGATGGTGGTGGCCGGTGATGACAAAGCCGGCGCTGTAGGACTGGCCCTGGCCGGTGCCAATCCCGTGCAGGTCCCCGCGGCAGGACCGCGCGGCCGCCGGGAGACCCTGTGGCTGATTGACGAAAACGCGGCCTCACGGGTCCCGGAGCAGCTCGTCCGCAAGGGCCCGTCCGGAGCGTAGCCGTTCCAGCGCTCCAGCCAGCACGTCTTCGGCGTCCTGGCTGGAGCGACGTTCTTTAACGTATTCCAGGTGCGTCTTGTAGCCTTCCGCGGGCGCGTCCTCCAGGGCGAACTTCGTTTCGTCGCGGGTTGCGGTTCCGCCGCAGCGCCGGCAGTCCCAGACGCCGGGGATCTGTTCGTCCGGCAGTTGCGCGAACACGAGTGCGGTTTCGTGGCCCTTGGCACACCGGAAGGAGACACGAATACGGGGCTGGCGTACGCCAGCCCCGTTAAGTGGCTCGTGACGGGGAGTCGCCCCTTCGGTAGCGCCCACACGGATTCCCTTGAATCCGGAAGCAGAATGCAACATCGGGAACTCCTGGCTTAACTGGTGGAAGTATGCGAGACGCCAGTTTAGGTTGGAAGTTCCCGATGCCGGGAGGGCACAACGGCCCATATGGTGTTGTGAAAAAGATCGCTAGGAATCGGCGCCCGTGCTGAACCGCATGAGCAGGCCGAGGGCGATGATCACCACTCCCCAGGTGATGCCAAGGATGATCGTGAACCGGTTAAGGTTCCGCTCTGCAACGCCGGAGGAGCTCAGGCCCGAACTCATGCCGCCGCCGAACATGTCCGACAGGCCGCCTCCGCGTCCCTTGTGGAGCAGGATGAGCAACGTCAGCAGGAGGCTGGTGATGCCCAGGAGGATCTGCAGAATGACATGAAGAACGTCCACGACGGCCTTTCAGAAGAATTGGATTACGGGGGCCAAAGCTGTGTCCGGACTAAGCTGTGTCCGGATTAATCCGTCAGCAGGTGACTCTCGAACCTGACAATATTAGCAAACTCGGCAGCGTCCAGGCTGGCACCGCCGACCAGCAAGCCGTCGACGTCGCGCTCCTTCAGGATGGAGGCTGCGTTGTTGGCCTTGACGGAACCGCCGTAAAGCAGGCGGGTCTTGGCGGCAACGTCGGCTCCGAAGAGGGTGGCCAGTTCCGCGCGGATGGCCGCGCACATTTCCTGTGCGTCTTCCGGGCCGGCGACCTCGCCGGTGCCGATGGCCCAGACGGGCTCGTAGGCGACAACGAGCTCTGCAGCCTGCTCGGGGCTGAGGTCGTCGACGGCGGCGCGCAGCTGAGCGAGCGTGTGGTCCACGTGGGTGCCGGCCTGGCGGATCTCGAGGCCCTCACCGACGCAGAGCACCGGGGTGATGCCGTGCCGGAAGGCGGCCTTGGTCTTGGCGTTGAGGACGGCGTCGGACTCGTTGTGGACGGTGCGGCGTTCGCTGTGGCCGACCAGGACGTAGCTGCAGCCGAGCTTGGCGAGGAACTGCCCGGAAATGTCGCCGGTGTAGGCGCCGGAGTCGAACTGGGAGAGGTCCTGGCCGCCGTAGCCGACGGCGAGCTCGTCGCCCTGGACAAGGGTCTGCACGCCGCGGAGATCCGTGAACGGCGGGAAGACGGCGACCTCCACGCGGCTGTAGTCGTGCTTGGCGTCGGACAGGGTCCACGCCAGCTTCTGCAGGAGGGTGATGCCCTGGACGTGGTCCATGTTCATCTTCCAGTTGCCGGCGATGAAGGGCTTGCGGTCGAATTTACCGTTGGTTGACGTGGTCACGTGATCTCCAAGAGTGCTTGTCAGATGAAAAGCAGGCAGGGTGCCCGGTTCCTTGCGGAGGGCACCCTGCCGGCTCGATTGCCTGGCGGCCGGCGCGGGCCGCCGTTGCGTCCAGCGGTCCGTGCTGTTAGCGATCCAGGACGCTCAGGCCCGGGAGTTCCTTGCCTTCAAGGTACTCCAGGCTTGCGCCGCCGCCGGTGGAAATGTGGCCGAACTGGTCATCGGCAAAGCCGAGGGTCCGGACCGCGGCTGCGGAGTCGCCCCCGCCAACCACCGTGAACGCTTCGGTTTCGGTCAGCGCCTGGGCGATGGCCCGGGTGCCGCCGGCGAAGGCCGGGAACTCGAACACGCCCATCGGGCCGTTCCAGAACACCGTCTTGGCGCCCTTGATCCGGTCCGCGAAGACGGCCGCTGACTCCGGTCCGATGTCCAGGCCAATGCCCTGGGCGCCGAAGCTGCTCGCCTCGATGGCGTCGGCCGGCACGGTCTCGTGCTCGGCGTCGGCGGCGAACTTCGCTGCCACCACGACGTCGGTGGGCACCACAAATTCGGTGCCGGCATCTGCCGCTCGCTTGAGGTAGTCCTGGACAACCGGGATCTGGTCCTCTTCGAGCAGGCTGCCCGCCACCTTGTGTCCTGCCGCGGCAAGGAACGTGAACAGCATGCCGCCGCCCACCAGGATGGTGTCTGCCTTGCCGATCAGGTTGTCGATCACTGCGAGCTTGTCGGAAACCTTGGAGCCGCCGAGGACCACCACGTAGGGCCGCTGGGTGTCGGTGGTGAGCTTGCGCAGCACCTCGACCTCGGTTCGCACGAGGTCGCCCTGGTAGGACGGCAGCCGCGTGGCGACGTCGTAGACGCTGGCGTGCTTGCGGTGCACTGCGCCGAAGGCATCGTCCACGAAGGCGCCGTTGTCGCCGGTGAGGGCTACGAGTTCGCCCGCGAAGGCGCCGCGCTCGGCGTCGTCCTTGGACGTCTCGCGGGCGTCGAAGCGCACGTTTTCCAGGACGAGCGCTTCGCCGTCCTGAAGTGCGGCGGACAGTTCCTTGGCGGAGCCGCCCACCGTGTCACCGGCAAGGGAGACCTTGAACCCGGCAAGCTCGGCCAGCCGCGTGGCTGCGGGCTTGAGCGAGTACTTCTCTTCCGGGGCGCCCTTGGGGCGGCCCAGGTGTGCTGTGACCAGCACACGGGCACCGGCGTCCGTGAGCTTCGCCAGCACTGGCAGGGAGGCCTTGATGCGGCCGTCGTCAGTCACTGTAGAGCCGTCGAGCGGCACGTTCAGGTCACTTCTGACCAGAACGTACCGCCCGCGGACACCATCAGCGA
>JBKPJW010000446.1:0-2735 GCA_046730875.1 Actinomycetota bacterium
TGTTCATGCCTGCTTATGCTCCCCATCCGGCTTGCTGGCCGCCGACGCGGTCCTCGTTGATCTTCTTCTGGTAGCCGCTGGCCTTGAAGGCGGCCAGCGGGTCCGCGGGCAGGCCGCGGGATTCACGCCACTGCGCCAGGGCAGGGCGGACATCGGTGTAGAAGGCATCGTTGAAGATGCCGTTGGCGGCCAGGACGTCGCCGCTGCGCTGAGCCTCGGCCAGCGCGTCGGTGTCGATGAGCAGGGCGCGGGCGGTCATTTCCTGGACGTTGAGCACGGAGCGGATCTGGCCCGGGATCTTCTCTTCCAGGTTGTGGCACTGGTCCAGCATCAGCGCGACCCCGGATTCCTTGCCGAAGCCGCCGCCGCGGATCACCTCGTGCATGATGCGGAAGAGCTGGAACGGATCGGCCGCGCCGACGATCAGGTCATCGTCCGCGTAGAACCGGGAGTTGAAATCAAAGGAGCCCAGCTTGCCCAGGCGCAGCAGCTGCATGACGATGAATTCGATGTTGGTACCCGGGGCGTGGTGGCCGGTGTCCAGGCAGACGAAGGCCTTCTCGCCCAGTGCCAGGGTCTGGGCGTAGGAGGTACCCCAGTCCGGAACGTCGGTGTGGTAAAAAGCCGGCTCAAAAAACTTGTACTCCAGGACCAGGCGCTGCTCCGCGCCCAGGGCGGCGTAGATCTCCTGCAGGGATTCCGCTAGCCGGTCCTGCCGGGCGCGCATGTCATCCTGGCCCGGGTAGTTCGTGCCGTCCGCGAGCCAGATCTTCAAATCCCGCGAGCCCGTGGCGTTCATGATCTCCAGGCACTCAAGGTGGTGATCAATGGCTCGACGGCGCACCGAGGGATCCGAGGAGGTCAGCGAGCCGAACTTATACTCATCGTCCTGGAACGTGTTGGAGTTGATGGTGCCCAGGCCCACACCCAGCCCCGCGGCGTACTCCTTCAGAGCGGCGTAGTCATCCACCTTGTCCCAGGGAATGTGCAGGGCAACCGTCGGGGCCAGGCCGGTGAGTTCGTGGACCTTCGCGGCGTCGGCCAGCTTCTCGTGGACCGTGCGCGGTGTGCCGGGCGTGCCGAACACCTTGAAGCGGGTGCCGGAGTTTCCGTAGGCCCAGGACGGGACCTCGATGGCGAGTTCCCCGAGGCGGCCAAAGGCCGTTTCTGTGGTGTTCATGATTGTTCCTTCTGCGGTTGGTGGTTGACCTCAGCGTCGTTGGCCGCGGACAACTGGTCCTCGAGATTGAAAATTTCGGTGAGCTGGAGGAAGCCCTGGTCCGGTGCCTGCGTATCGTCGTCGAACAGGGTTGCCATCTCGGCCTGCCAGCGGGCGTTCACCTCGGTCAGGGCCATGCGGGCGCGGGCGGCGTCGAAGTCGTCGCACTCCACGTACCCGACCAGCAGCCCGTCGTCGGCGAGGAACAGCGAATAGTTGTTCCAGCCGGCCGCCTTGAGTTCCCGGAGCATTTCCGGCCAGACGGCGGCGTGACGGCGCCGGTATTCGGGAATCTGGCTGGGTTTGACCGAGGAGCGGAAGCACACCCTCATGAGGAATTCTCCTGATCTCAACTCTTGTTATCCAGAGTAATTGAATCGATTCATTTAAGCAATGGCATTCTGCGAATTTGTCAGTCTGCTCCGGCGCCGATCATCAAATCAGCGCCGGAGCAGGGAGTGCCTAGAAGTTGTACTGGTCCACGTTCTCCGCGGTGAAGACGGTGGGCTCGCCGAGCAGAACGGTGGCGTTGGGGCCAACCGTGAATTCGCCCAGGGTGCCGGCCTTGAAGGTCTGGCCTTCGGCGCCGGTGATCTGCCCGGAGGCCAGGGCCGCACCGGCGTAGGCTGCGAGGTAGCCGAGCTTCTCGACGTCCCACAGGGCGAAGGACTTCATGGTGCCGTTCTTCAGGAATTCCTTGAGCTGGCTCGGGAAGCCGAGTCCGGTCAGCTGCACCTTGCCCTTGTATTCAGACCCGGACAGGTACTGGGCGGCGGCGGCAATGCCGACGGTCGTGGGCGAGATGATGCCCTTCAGCGTGGGGTGGGCCTGGAGGAGCGCCTGGACTTCCTGCTGGGACTTCTGGGCGTTGTCATCGCCGTAGGCTGTGGCGACGAGCTTGAGCTTGGCGTACTCGGGCTTCTCGAGTTCCTTCTTCATCAGCTCGATCCACGCGTTCTGGTTCGTGGCGTTCGCCGTGGCGGACAGAATGGCGATGTCCCCGCCGTCGGGACCGATGGCGTCGGAGATCAGCTTGACCTGCGTGGACGCGATGCCTTCCGAGGTGGCCTGGTTGACGTAGACGTCGCGGCAGGACGGGTCGGTGTCGGAGTCGAAGGTGACCACCTTCGCTCCTGCGCTGCGGGCCTCGTCCAGCGCCGAACAGATGGCCTTGGGATCGTTGGCCGAGGTTGCGATGACGTCGGAGCCCTGCTGTGTGAGCGTGTTGATGTAGCTCACCTGGCTGGAGGCGCTGGCTTCGGACGGACCCACCTCGGAGAAGATGCCTTTGTACTCCTCGACCGCGGTCTTGCCGCCGCGGTCAGTGACGGTGAAGTAGGAGTTGTTCAGCTGCTTGGGCAGGAACGCCACTTTCAGGCCTTCCTTGATCGGGGCATTCGGGTCCGCGGCGGCGCTGGATGTGGCTGCGCCGCCCCCGGCGGTGGTGGAGGTGTTGGTGGTTCCACCGCAGGCGCTCAGCGCGAGGGCGAGGCCCGTTGCGGCGGCGATGTAGGCC
>JBKPJW010000447.1:0-3339 GCA_046730875.1 Actinomycetota bacterium
CCCCCCACACCAGGAGTACTTAGACTGTGAAGAGCGCTGTCGAGAACCTCACCCCCACGCGGGTCAAGCTCAATGTTGAGGTCCCCTTTGAGGAATTGAAGCCCAGCATCGCAGAGGCATACAAGACTGTTGCTTCGCAGATCCAGGTCCCCGGTTTCCGCAAGGGTAAGGTCCCCTCCAAGCTCATTGACCAGCGCGTTGGCCGCGGCTACGTCCTGGAGACGGCCATCAACGAAGGCCTCAACGGCTGGTACCAGGCTGCCGTGCAGGAATCCGGCATCCGCCCCCTGAGCCGTCCCGAGGTCGAGATCACCGAGGTTCCGGACCCGTCCGCCACCGACGGTGAGCTCAAGTTCCACGCCGAGGTTGACGTCCGCCCCGAGATTGAACTGCCCGACTACGCCGGCATCAAGGTTGAGGTTGCCGCCGCAGAGTCCTCCGACGCCGACGTCGACAAGGCCCTGGACGAGCTCCGCGGCCGCTTCGGCACGCTGAAGTCCGTGGACCGCCCGGCCGCCGACGGCGACTTCCTGACGATCGACATCGCAGCCTCGATCGATGGCGCCGACGTTGACTCCGCCTCCGGCCTGTCCTACCAGGTTGGCGCCGGTACCATGCTCGAAGGCCTCGACGAAGCCGTCACCGGCCTCAGCGCCGACGAGGACGCCATCTTCGACACCACCCTGGTGGGCGGCGAGCACGCCGGCGAGTCGGCACAGGTCAAGGTCACCGTCAAGGCCGTCAAGGAGCGCGAGCTCCCCGTCGCCGACGACGACTTCGCCCAGCTTGCCAGCGAATTCGACACCCTGGGCGAACTCCGTGAGGACCTCGCCAAGCAGGCCGCCGAGTCCAAGGTTGTCGAGCAGGGCGTCGAGGCCCGCGACAAGGTCCTCGACAAGCTCGTTGAGCTGGTAGAGGTTCCCGTCCCGGATTCGATCGTCGAAGAGCAGCTTGAGCAGCACTTCAGCGCCGAAAACGCCCACGGTGAAGGCGAGCACGACACCGAGGAGCACCGCGCCGAGGTCAAGGCCAACACCGCGCGCGCTTTCCAGAACGAGATCATCCTTGACGCCATCGCGGAGAAGGAAGAAGTCAACGTCAGCCAGAACGAGCTGATCGACTACATCGTCACCACCGCCAGCCAGTACGGCATGGACCCGAACCAGTTCGCCCAGATCATCGATCAGAGCGGCCAGGTGCCCATGATGGTTTCCGAGGTCCGCCGCCGCAAGGCCCTGGCCGTTGTTTTGGGCCAGGCCGAGGTTACCGACTCCGAGGGCAACAAGGTTGACCTGAGCGATTTCGTCCGCCCCGGCGACGAAGCCGCTCCGGTCGAGTCCGTCGAGGAAGAAGCTCCCGCCGAGGCAGCAGCCGACGCCACGCCGAGCGATGACCCCGCAGCAGTGAAGTTCTAGCAGTACCTGAGACTTAGAACAGTCGGCCCCCGGATCACCGATCCGGGGGCCGTCCGTTTTAAACCCGCACGGCTTCCGCTGTGCCGTGCCGGTGCGGCGCTGCCGCGGCACACAAAGCGCCCCGGCAGCCGAGCCTCCCGGACCCGGCGTGCGGGGGTCCGGCAATCGTGCGCCGTCAGCGAACAGCCCCTCGCCAGCGAACAAAGCGGGCGTGAAAACGGTTAGTGTCGCTGTAGGAAAGTTCAGTGATGTCGTCCAGTGGCGTCACCGTCGCCAGCGAGAGGTAAGTACATATGTCACAGCAAGCAGGGGCACCCCGGATGGCCACGGTCGATCCGGCAGCCCAGGATAACTACATTTACAACCGCCTGCTGAAAGAGCGCATCATCTGGCTCGGCTCCGAGGTCCGCGACGATAACGCCAACGCGATCTGCTCCCAGCTGCTGCTCCTCTCGGCGGAAAATCCTGAAAGGGACATCTACCTTTACATCAACTCGCCCGGCGGCTCCGTCACCGCCGGCATGGCCATCTACGACACCATGCAGTTCATCCCGAACGATGTGGTCACTGTTGCCACCGGTCTCGCCGCCTCCATGGGGCAGTTCCTGCTCTCCTCCGGCACCAAGGGCAAGCGCTACGCCACCCCCAATGCCCGTATCCTCATGCACCAGCCCTCCGGCGGCATCGGCGGCACGGCATCGGACATCAAGATTCAGGCCGAGCTGATCCTGCACATGAAGAAGGTCATGGCCGAGCTGACCGCTGACCAGACCGGCCAGTCCGTGGCGACCATCCTCAAGGACAACGACCGTGACAAGTGGTTCACGGCCACGGAAGCCCTGGAATACGGCTTCTTCGACAAGATCGCCGCGCATGCCGGTTCCGTCGCCGGCGGCGGCGGAACAAACGCCAATGGCTCCGGCAACGGCGGCGCTGCGGCAGCCACCGAGAACTGACCGGCACGTAGACAGCAATGAATTCAGGAGCAATGAACATGAACTACAACTTCGGTTCGACTGCCGGTAACCTGCCGAGCAGCCGCTACGTGCTGCCGCAGTTCGAGGAGCGCACCCCCTACGGCTTCAAGCGCCAGGACCCGTACACCAAGCTGTTCGAGGACCGCATTATTTTCCTCGGCGTCCAGGTTGACGACGCCTCGGCAGACGACGTGATGGCCCAGCTGCTGGTGCTCGAGTCCACCGACCCGGACCGCGACATCACGCTCTACATCAACTCCCCGGGCGGCTCCTTCACCGCCATGACCGCGATCTACGACACCATGACGTACATCCGGCCCGAGATCCAGACCGTATGCCTCGGCCAGGCGGCCAGCGCCGCGGCCGTGCTGCTCGCGGCCGGCACGCCGGGCAAACGCCTTGCGCTGCCGAACGCCCGTGTGCTGATCCACCAGCCCTCACTCTCCGGCGGGCAGGGCGGCCAGGCGTCCGACCTTGAGATCCAGGCCGCCGAGGTCATGCGCATGCGGTCATGGCTCGAGGACACGCTGGCCAAGCACTCCGGCCGCACGCCGGAGCAGGTCAACAACGACATCGAGCGTGACAAGATCCTCACGGCCGCCGAGGCCATGCAGTACGGACTTATCGACCAGGTCCTGGATTCCCGCAAGATCAAGCCCCAGGCCATCGCGCGCTAATCAGCAATCCGCGACGCCGGTGCGGCACGTTTTACTTGGCCGCACCGGCGTCAGCTTTCCACCCAACGGGCACAATGTGACCTAGAGTGGAACATGTCACACGCAGCAGCAAGCTACTAAAGGGGTTCACACATGGCTCGGATTGGCGAGAGCACTGATCTGCTGAAGTGTTCTTTCTGCGGAAAGAGCCAGAAGCAGGTTCGCAAGCTCATTGCCGGGCCCGGCGTCTACATCTGCGACGAGTGCATCGAACTCTGCAACGAGATCATC
>JBKPJW010000448.1:0-1601 GCA_046730875.1 Actinomycetota bacterium
AGCCTGCGCCGGCCGATCCTGTCGCCCAGGCTGCCCATCGCCACCAGCAGCCCGGCCAGGACCAGGGGATAGGCATCCACGATCCACAGCAGTTCGACGCCGGACACGGCCAAGCTGCGGGCGATGGCCGGCAGGGCAAACGTCAGGGCCGTATTGTCCACGGCCACGAGCAGGACGGGGAACATCAGCAGCGCCAGCGCCGCCCAGTCGCGCCACGGTGCCCGGGGGTCCGTGGCCGCCGGAGTCCGGACGGTGGCGGTGATCGATGGAATGCTCATGAAAGGTAACTATACCGTCTGGACGGTATAGTTACGAACGACGTCAGTTCAGAAATGCTCACCTGGGCAGGCATGATGGGAGTCATGCCCAGGAAACCCGTCGCCCGCGAGGCCGTCCTCGACGCCTTCGAATCCCTGCTCATCGAAGTCGGTGAGCGCGCCGCGACCCTCGACGCCGTTGCGCGCCGGGCCGGCGTCTCCAAGGGCGGACTTCTCTATCACTTCCCCACTAAAGAGGCGATGATCGCGGTCCTGCTGGAGCGGCTGGACCGGCATCTGGACGCCGACGTTGCGGCTATGGCGGCGGCCCCGGAAGGAGCCGCGGCATACTTCATCAAATCTTCGGTGTGGGCGGACACGCCCATGGACCGGGTTTTCGTAGCCGCCACGCGGCTCGCCGAGGTGGCGCACGAGGAGACCCTCCGCCGCTTCGCCGCCGGCCAGGCGAGCTGGCTGGAACTGCTGGCCGCCGACGTCGGACCTGCCATGGCGAAGGCCGTCCTGTATATGGGGGACGGGCTGTACTTCAATGCCATGCTGGGCCGGGGTCCCGGTGACCCGCTCCCCAGGGTGGAGGGCGACGTCGAGAGTCTCCTGGCCGCCGTCGAGAAGCTGCGCCGCTAACCAACCCGCCCGTCGCGTCCGCTCCCGCCCCGCCTCCCGCTCCTCGCTCCGCTCGCTCCGCCGAACTCGCCGGAACCATTCGAGATCGCGGGAGCGTTACGGCGGCCTCGCGGCGTTCCGGCGAATTCGGGGCAGCGGAGACGGCCCCGCCCGCGGTGGTTTGTCGCCCGTAACCCGGGGCCGCGCGCGGGCGGCGGTTTGCGGACGGGGGTCCGGCATAGGAGAATGGAGGCTGTGACTGTTGTCACGACCAACTAAATACGCCTTCGATCTGCGGCGGGAGAGTCCTGCGAGTAGGTACAAGCAGGCGCCGTAGGAGCAAATCCTCCCCAGGAATCTCTCAGGCCCACGTACCGCCGCGGCAAGGCACCTCTGGAAAGTAGCAGGCGCGTCCAGGCGCGCTGTGCTCACCGACGGTGCAAGCGGAGCCAACCACATCGCACGGCTTCGCGGAAACTCTCAGGTCCAATACAGAGCGGGGAGGAACCCGAATCAATGTGGCGTACCCTGCGCCGCCTGAGTTATGGAGTTCCTTGTGACTGTTACCCCAGCCTCCACGTCCTTCGTTGACCGGCACATCGGCGCCCGCCGCCAGTCCGACGTCGACGCCATGCTGAAGGCTGTCGGCTACGACACCGTCGACGCACTGGTGGATACCGCCGTACCGAAGGATATCCGCCAGGACTCCGACCTCGCGCT
>JBKPJW010000449.1:0-6482 GCA_046730875.1 Actinomycetota bacterium
TAGGATTTGGGCATGACCGAATTCGCAGGCATTCCGGATGACGCCTTCCGGTTCTACTCCGAACTTGAACAGAACAACAACCGGGACTGGTGGCTGGAACACAAGGCTGTCTACGACGCCGCGGTGAAGGAGCCGCTGACCCGGCTGCTGGCCGAGCTGGAGCCACGCTTCGGCCCGGCCAAGATCTTTCGCCCCAACCGGGATGTCCGGTTCTCGCCGGACAAGTCGCCGTACAAGACCGCGCAGGGGGCCTTTGCGGCGCTGGATGAAGGCGTGGGCTTCTATCTCCAGATCAGCGCCGACGGCCTCCTCGTCGGCGGCGGCTGCCACACGCACACTCCGGCCCAGCTGGCCCGCTTTCGCGGCTCTGTGGACCAGCCTGCCAGCGGCGAGGCCCTGCAGGAGATCGTGCGCGAGGTCGAGGCGGCAGGTTTCGCGGTGGAGGGCGAACGCCTGAAGACCGTGCCGCGGGGCTTCGACAAGGACCATCCCCGGGCGGAGCTTCTCAAGTACAAATCCCTTACGGCCGGAGTCAACCTGGGCCAGCCCGCGTGGCTTGACGGTCCCGGAGCGGTGGAGGAGGTGGCCAAGCGCTGGGAGGAACTGCGTCCCCTTGTCGAGTGGGTGGGGCGCTACGCCGCCCCGTAACCAGATCCAAGGGCCGATCAGCGGGGCCAGACGCCGAAGTCGCCCGGGCCGTGCAGGCTCGCGGGAAGGTTCCGGCGAGCCCGCATTTCTCGGGCGACTTCGAATTCGGTGCTACAGAACCGGGTGGTTCCGCGTCAGGTAGAGGCTAGGAGCGGGTGAGCGCGTTCTCGTCGTCGTCCTCCGTGGCCGGGCGGGCGGCGGCGCCGGCAGCCGTGAGGGGCGTGCCGTGCGTGCCGTTGACCGACGCCCGGGCCGCTGCGAACTTTTCGTTCAGCCGCGAGTGGCGCTGGCCGTAGGCGAAGTAGATCGCGATGCCGATCACGAGCCAGACCGCGAAGAAGATCCAGGTTTCCACGGCGAGGTTGGTCATGAGGTAGAGGCAGAGCACTGCCGAGACGACCGGGACCACCTTGCCGAACGGCACGCGGAACGCCGGCTTCAGGTCCGGGCGCTTCTTGCGCAGCACCAGGATGCCCAGGCTCACCATCACGAACGCGGACAGCGTGCCGATGTTGATCATTTCCTCCAGCAGGTCAACGTTCGTCAGTCCGGCCACGAGGGCGACGCCCGCGCCGCAGATGATCTGGAGGCGGGCCGGCGTCGAGCGGGTGGCGCTGGTCTTGGACAGGGAGCGCGGCAGCAGGCCATCGCGGCTCATGGCCAGGACCACACGGGAGAGCCCCATGAGCAGCACCATGATCACCGTGGTGAGGCCCACGAGGGAACCGAAGGCAATGACCTTGGCGGCGTCGGTATTGCCCACGGCCTCGAAGGCGGTGGTGAGCGTCGGGTTCTTGGCTTCAGCCAGCTGCGTGTAGGACACCATGCCGGTCAGCGCCAGCGACACCAGGATGTAGAGCACCGTCACGATCGCCAGGCCACCGAAGATGCCGCGGGGCAGCGTCTTCTGCGGGTTTTTGACCTCTTCGGCCGAAGTGGCGACGACGTCGAAGCCGATGAAGGCGAAGAAGACCAGGGCGGCGCCGGCGAAGATCCCGAGGGTCCCGTATTGGGCGGGGGCCGCACCGGTCAGGAAGCCGAAGAAGGACTGCTTGAGCACGTCCGCGGTTCCGGTGCCGCCGGTGGGCTGGGACGCCGGGACGAACGGGGCGTAGTTCTCGAACTTCACGTAGGTGAAGCCGACCACGATCACGAAAAGGACCACGGCGATCTTGATGAGGGTGAAGATGTTGCCAACGCGTGCGGAGAGCTTGGTCCCCAGAACCAGCAGCACGGTGAAGACCGCGACAATCAGGAAGGCGCCCCAGTAGAGGTCGACGCCGCCCAGGGAGATCGACGGCGGAATGTCCACGCCCATGAGCGCAAAGACCTTGCTGAGGTAAATGCCCCAGTACTTCGCGATCACGGCGCCGGCCGTGAACAGTTCGAGGATCAGGTTCCAGCCGATGATCCACGCGAGAAGCTCACCCATGGTCGCGTACGTGAAGACGTAGGCGGACCCGGCCACCGGGATGGCGGTGGCGAACTCGGCGTAGCACATGATGGCGAGCGCGCACGTGACGGCAGCGATCGCGAAGGAGATGGTCACGGCGGGGCCGGCGAAGTTGGCTGCGGCCTTGGCGCCAACCGAGAAGATCCCGGCGCCCACGGCAACCGCGACCCCCATGATCATGAGGTCCCACGTGCTCAGGGAACGCTTCAGCTTGCGTCCGGGTTCATCGGCGTCAGCCATGGACTGCTCGATGGTTTTGGTCCGGAAAAGGTTCATAGGAAAGTCCGCAATCTCGATAACAGGTTTGGAAACAGACCTATCTATCCTAGTGTCCATCCACTGGACGACCTGATTTGTCCCACATAGTGAGACGGGGGCGATTGGGAGCCCCCGCGAACGGAGCCGGGACCGGGCCCGGCCGGGGCGTAACCCAGGGGGCGGGAGGAGGCCGGGTGGACCTCAGACGGGCCAGTCCATCAGCGTCGAACGGATCAGGAACCGCTTGCCTTCCGGCGCTTCCACGGAGAATCCGCTCCCCCGGCCCGGAACGACGTCGACGGTCAGGTGGGTGTGGCTCCAGTAGTTGAACTGCTCCCTGGACATCCAGAATTCCAGCGGCTGCGGCTGGAGCGCGTCGGAGATGTCGAACAGGCCCAGCAGGACGTCGGCGTCGCCGGTCAGGAATTCGCCGGCGGGGTAGCACATCGGCGAGGAGCCGTCACAGCAGCCGCCGGACTGGTGGAACATCAGTGGACCGTGCTGTACCCACAGCTTGCGCAGCAGGTCGGCGGCCTCCGGGGTGAGGGCGACGCGGGAGAAATCCTCGCCGCTGAGGGTAACGGCGGCGTCGAGCCTGGGCTGGGACATCGGAGGTTCTCCTGGGGAAGAGTCGGGGACGAAGAGGCGGCGGAGGTGCGGGACGGGCCGGAGGAACAGCTTCGGGGCCCATGCCGGAAATGGAACGGGCGGGACGGATCACTGCCGATCCGCCCCGCCCGGGTCAATGCGGCTTAGAAGAAGCCGAGCTTGTTTTCGTTGTAGCTGACCAGGAGGTTCTTGGTCTGCTGGTAGTGGTCCAGCATCATGGAGTGGTTCTCGCGGCCGATGCCGGAGGACTTGTACCCGCCGAACGCGGCACCGGCCGGGTAGGCGTGGTAGTTGTTGACCCACACCCGGCCGGCCTGGATCTCGCGGCCGGCACGGTAGGCAACGTTGCCGTTGCGGGACCAGACGCCGGCGCCGAGGCCGTAGAGGGTGTCGTTGGCGATCCCCATGGCGTCGTTGTAGTCACTGAAGCGCGTTACGGACACCACCGGACCGAAAATCTCCTCCTGGAAGATCCGCATCTTGTTGTGGCCCTCGAAAATCGTGGGCTGGACGTAGTAGCCGCCGGACAGGTCCCCGGACAGTTCGGCGCGGGCGCCGCCGGTGAGTGCCTTGGCACCTTCCTGCTTGCCGATGTCAATGTAGGACAGGATCTTTTCGAGCTGGTCGTTGGATGCCTGGGCGCCGAGCTGGGTCTCGGTGTCCAGCGGGTTGCCCTGGATGATTTTCTGCGTGCGGGCCAGCGCGTCGGCCATGAAGGAGTCGTAAATGCCCTCTTGCACGAGGGCGCGGGACGGGCAGGTGCAGACTTCGCCCTGGTTGAAGGCGAACAGCGTGAAGCCTTCGAGGGCCTTGTCGTAGAAGGCGTCGTTGGTGTCGGCGACGTCGTTGAAGAAGATGTTCGGGCTCTTGCCGCCGAGCTCCAGGGTGACCGGGATGAGGTTCTGGCTGGCGTACTGGCTGATCAGGCGGCCCGTGGTGGTTTCGCCGGTGAATGCGATCTTGCGGATCCGCGGGCTGGATGCCAGCGGCTTGCCGGCCTCCACGCCGAAGCCGTTGACCACGTTGATCACGCCGGCGGGCAGGAGGTCGCTGATGAGTTCCATCAGCACCAGGATCGAGGACGGCGTCTGCTCGGCCGGCTTCAGCACCACGGCGTTGCCGGCGGCGAGCGCCGGGGCGAGCTTCCAGACGGCCATGAGGATCGGGAAGTTCCAGGGAATGATCTGCCCCACGACGCCGAGGGGCTCGTGGTAGTGGTAGGCCGTGGTGTCGTCGTCGAGCTGGGAAAGCCGGCCCTCCTGGGCGCGGACGGCGGAGGCAAAGTATCGGAAGTGGTCCGCGGCGAGCGGAATATCTGCGTTGAGGGTCTCGCGGATCGGCTTGCCGTTGTCCCAGGATTCGGCGACGGCAAGCAGTTCGGTGTTTTCATCGATCCGGTCGGCGATCTTGTTCAGGATCGCCGCGCGCTCTGCCACGGAGGTCTTGCCCCAGGACGGCGCAATCTTGTGGGCGGCGTCCAGTGCCAGCTCAATGTCCTCGGCGGTGCCGCGGGCCACCTCGCAGAAAGCCTTGCCGGTCACCGGGGTGATGTTCTCGAAGTACTGGCCCTTGACCGGGGCAACCCATTCGCCGCCGATCCAGTTTTCGTAGCGGTCCTTGAAGGTGACCTTCGAGCCCTCGGTGCCGGGCTGGGCGTAAACAGTCATTGCTAGCTCCTTTGCTGTGCAAGATGGGGGCAGCAAGGCGCTTCCGGCCCCCGTTGCACTCAGCGTAGGGGGACAAAGGTTGCAGTCAGGTTGCAACCCTGTGAGCCCGGTCACCAAACAGCGGTCGGTCACCCAGCGGCGGCCGCAGCATTTGCCGCAACGCGTCAGACGGCCAGTTCCCGTTCCAGCCGTTCCAGATCGGCGACGACGGCGGCGCGCTTGGGCGAGCGGGGCGCCAGCAGCTTCAGCGCGACGGTACGGACCTCGACGTCGTCCTTCGCCTCGGGCAGCCCGGCGTACTTCAGGAGCGATTCGGCGCTGCCGTCCGTCAGCAGGGCTTCGCGCATCAGCGCGGAGACCCTGCTCCGCAGTTCGACGATGCCCGGCGCCTCGGAGCGGGGCAGCACGGCGCCGCGGTAGATTTCCAGCGCAATCCGGTGTGCGCCGCGCTGCAGGCAGTTCAGGACCTGGCCGGAGTCGGGAACCAGATCCAGCGGCAGCCGGTACGGGCGTGATTCGGGGACGGCCGCGGGGTCGAGCTGCTGCAGTACTTTGCGCAGGCGCACCATTTCGGCGCGCAGGGTCATGGCGGATGCCTCCCCGGGGTACAGGAGCGTGCAGAGTTCCTCGGCCGTCAGCCCTTCCGGGTGGGTGCTGAGCAGGGCCAGGATCCCGCTGTGCCGGGCGGATAGGGCCACGGTGCGGCCGCCGATGCTGAGCAGGGCCTGATCGCGGCCGAGCAACTGGAGGCTGTTGCGGTAGAGGCTGTTGACGTCCGGTGCCGCCGTTGCCGGCGCAGCCGGGCTCCGCCGCCGGGACGGAGAGGACTGGCGTGCGGCGGCCAGTTGCAGCCGTTCCACCCGCAGCTGCGCCTGGGCCGCGGCGACCGTCGCCTCGACCAGGGAGAGGGTGTGCGGGGCCACCGCCGACTCCGTGCCGGTGATGTCCACGACCCCGAGCAGGGCGCCGGAATCCGGATCGTGGAACGGCACGGCCGTGCAGCTCCAGGGATGCACCGAGCGCTTGTAGTGTTCCGCACCGGAGATCTGGATGCCGCGTTCGAGGGCCAGCGCGGTGCCCGGGGCGCTGGTGCCGACCGTCGCTTCGGACCAGTCGGCGCCCGGGACGAACATCATGCCCTCCGCCCGGCGCTGCAGGGCGGCGTCGCCTTCCACCCAGAGCAGCCGGCCGACCTCGTCCCCCACGGCCACCAGCATGCCGCTGTCGTGGCTCGGCAGGACCAGGAGCTTGTGAATCACGGGCATGATGGCGGCCAGAGGATGCTGGCGGCGGTATTCTTCGAGCTCGTCGCGGTCCATGGCCAGCGGAGCCTCGGGGTGGTCCGGGTTGGCGTGCAGCTGCGCTGATCGCCGCCACGACTCCTGGATCAGCCGGCTGAGTCCAGGCAGTTGCAGGCTGTCGGGGAAGCCGCGTCCGCGCGAGTCCAGTTCCTCGTGCCCGGCGGTGGCATGCTGCTGGCGCAGCGCTGCGGTGACCCCGCCTGCCGGCGGTAACAGTGCTGCCGAATGGACCAGATTCCTCATTGAACTCCCACCGGACGGGCTCGACGGCGGGCCGAAGGCCGCCTCGTCCGGCCCAGTCTAGTTCCGAGGGAGGACTTTTCAAACGCACCGGCCTCTCCAGCCGCAGGGCGCCTCAGGCGCTGACTCCCGGCGGCAGGACCTAGCTCTTGACGTCGCCCGGGTGCCGGATGTGCGGGAGCGACTCTGGGCAGACGTTGACTAGGTTGGCTCGACGAGCAGCTTTCGGATCTCGGTGAGCTTGGCTTCGGATTCCTGGAGGCGCAGGCGAAGTCCCTCGACCGTCGCGGTACCCGCGTCGGCCCC
>JBKPJW010000450.1:0-1868 GCA_046730875.1 Actinomycetota bacterium
GTTCATGGCACCGTCTGGGCGAGCATTCCAAGCTTGAAGGCTGAGCACCGCGCCAACAATGCGGGGCAGGAAGCCGGAGGGCTCACGACGGCGGAAGCATAACTCCCGCCGTCCGCGCTTCGTGGTTGGTGGCATGGACGCACAGCCGGTCAACCACCACATCCTTGCCGAGGGCCTGATTGACGATGACACCCTTGTCCAGTTGGGCGAGACAACGTTCACGATCCTGAACGGCAAGGGCCGGGACAACCTTGTCGGCCATTCCATGATTGCACTTCGACGCTACGATGGCGCCCTAGCCGCCGGCGCAGATCCCCGGAGCGACGGCATCGCCGTAGTTGCCAGCCAGTCCATCTAAAACCACCCACAAGCATGTCCGAGGGGTGGTCATAGAGACCACCCCTCACGATGAAGGATCCCTTAAACCATGACATCAGCCGTAGCCAGCTCAGGTACCAAAACCGCCTCTACCCCGCAAGAAGATGCGTCTCCGGAAAAGTTCCGACTGATGCTCATGATGGCCCTCACGCTCGTTACAGGTGTGGTTGACGCGGTCGGCTACCTTGGACTTGATCACATCTTCACCGGAAACATGACCGGCAACGTGGTGATTCTTGCGATGGCGTTGGCCGGGGCGGCGAACCTGCCAACTTTGGGCCCACTGGTAGCACTTGGCGCCTTTCTCCTCGGCGCGGCGGTTGCCGGATTTACGCTCCAGTCAACCCCGAAAGGCTGGAACCGCAGGGTCACGCTCCTTCTCACAGCGGGTTGTATCGCGTTGACGGGAACCGCCGCCATCTCTCTCATCGTGGAAGACGTCGGCCGGCAGTCCATTGGTGTCATTGTTGCCGCCGTTATCGCCATGCACATGGGCTCCCAGGCCCTGATTGCGCGGCATTTGGGCGTACGAGACATGACCACAGTGGTCATTACTTCCACCATGACTTCCCTCGCCGGAGAGTCACTTGTGGGCAAGCAACGGCCCCGGTTTCTCAACCGACGGCTGGGCGCTGTCCTCGCTATGTTCGCCGGGGCCGCCATCGGAGTACTCCTGCTCCAGATCCATCTCAGCGTCCCGATCGGCCTCGGCATCGCCATCACCGCCGCTGTGACGGTCCTGGGGAGTCGCCGCTGGCATTGATGCGGCACATCCCACCGGCTATACCGCACCACGGAGCGCAGACGATCGGGGAATCGATCACAGCTCCCCCGACATGTGTCCAGGCGGCCTGGCGCCGAACGCTTGTTGTCAAAAAGCGCTGTTCTTCGGTCAGGTCCCGTTCTGATCCGACGCATCCAAAGCGGCCTTTTGGACTGGTTAAAACCGGACTCAACACCGAAGCCGGGCGGTCTTGGGTGTTGGCGAATCTACATCAATTCCGGTGATCTCATGCCTCAGTCCCCGCTGCCGCCGGAACGTGAGCTTTGCCTGGAATTCGGCATTGGCCGCATGAGAGCGCGGCGCGCCCTGCTGGAGGATGCAGGGCTGGTGTACGGCGAAGTCACGCGTGGGACCTTCGTGTACTTCTGCGACCCCGCAAGCCCGTGGCAACGCGGATCAAACGAGAACACCAATGGCATGCTCCGCCAGTACTTTCCTAAGGAACAGACCTCGGCGTTCATAGCGCGAACACCTCAGTGTTGTCGCCACCGAACTCAACCAGCGACCACGCGAAATCCTCGGATGGCAGACCTCCATGGAGCACCTCGTCAGACGGGCCTCACCACCGACCGAACCATAAAGGTAGCAAAAAGCCCACGGAGCAGCTTTGCGGAATCTTCATTATCGGCGGTTGCCGAATTGTGATTTCGGGTGTGATTCCCGTGTTGATCTAGTAGGTGTTTCATGCGATCATGAGGGATATGAC
>JBKPJW010000451.1:0-3579 GCA_046730875.1 Actinomycetota bacterium
GTCCTGGCCCCGATACCCCGCCGCGGTGCCCGGGGAGACCGAGAGTGAGGAGCGCAGCGATGAGCAGCCGGCCGGAGCGCGTGCCTAAAGCCGCACCCGAGCAGCCCTCCCTGGTCCATCCGGTGACTCCGGGACCGGAGCTGCTGGAGACCGCTGCCGCGACGCTGCGGATGCTCGCCGAACCAACCCGCCTGCACCTGCTCTGGCAGCTCTCCACCGGCCCGAAAACCGTCACCGAACTCACCGCCACTTCCAGCGTCCCCAGGACGGTGGTCAGCCAGCACCTCGCCAAACTGCGCCTCAGCGGCCTCGTGGACACCCGCAAAGACGGCCGGCACGTCATCTACTCCCTTCACGACGGACACCTGGTCCGACTCATCCGGGAAACCATCAACCACGCCGACCACCGGACCACCGGCGAGCCGACCCACGACTGACCACCGCATGGCGGCTGCCACCGCCCAGACCGCGCCGACCACTTCGGCCCCGGAGCATGGCGAGACGGTGCCTCCCGAATAGACTGGGCGAATGGACGGGCTCTTTGAGACGCGCCGGCACAGCCTGTTCTCCCGCACGCTGCTCCGCCGCCCGGCCAGCCTCCTGTTTCAGGCAGTGGCCGCTACTGCCGTGCTCGGCGTTGCGGCATCCTGCAGCACCGGTCCGGGCGCGGGGTCCGCCGGCACCGCGTCCACGGTGACGCCGCCCGCTGCGTCGACCGTCGCCCCCGCAGGGCCGGTGACCGCGGAACTAAGCCAGTTCCGCGACAACTACGGCAAGCAAATCATCGAAATCCAGCTCACGAACACCATTGACTCTCCCCTGACGGTCCTCGCGGCGGCACTGACCAGCCCGCTCTTCGCGGCGGCGATCACATGGCCGGCGGACGCGGGCGGGATCGAGCTTCCGCCAGGACAGACGAAAAGCCTGCCGGCACACCTGCCCGCGCCGCAATGCGGTGGCCAGTCCCCGGCCCCCAGCGGAGCCGCGACTGCCTCGGGCGGCGGCGGCAACGCCGTCGTGTCCGTCCGGCTGGCGCGAAGCGCGAACACCTTGCCGGACCAGCCTGATATCACCGCCCCGGCTGCAGACCCGTTCGGCGTCCTGGCCCGGAACAATTCAGAGCTCTGTCTGGCACAGGAAGCCTCGGCCGTGGCCATGATCGGGCTGGCACCGGCACTTGAGGTCGCCACGGACGGGCGGACCGCCGTCGTGCGTCTGCTGATGAAGCCGCGTGACGCCGGACCGGCAGCCGCCGGCATTGGTGAGATGGTGATCGACCGGATCGAGGAGACCACCCTGCTGGCCGAGGCTGCGCAGGCCCCGTGGCCCCGCTCGCTCAGGCTCCGCGCCGGCGAACCCCCGACGGAAGTGCGGCTCGGCATCCGGCCCGCCCGCTGCGATCCCCACGCCGTGGCCGAGGACAAGGTGGGCACGCTCCTGCCGCTGCGGGTCAAGGTGGCGGGCAGAGAGGGTGTGGTGAAGATCGACGCCGGCGATCAACTTCGCGCCCGGGTCTACAACTTCGTTACAACAGCGTGCGGCCGCCAGTAGTCTGAGGGCATGTCCTTTCTCGCCAGGCCCACCGATTACAGCGCCGCCCGGATTAGTGAGGCGGTCCAGGAGATCCTGGGCGCGGGTGTCCTGCCGCAGATTGTCCAGGCGGGGCATCCGGTCCTCCGGCACGTGGCGGCGCCCTTCGACGGCCAGGTGAGCGACGCCGATCTCGGCCACCTCATAGACCTCATGCGCAGCGTGATGCATAAGGCCCCGGGCGTGGGCCTGGCGGCACCCCAGCTGGGGATTCCCCTGCAGCTCGCGGTCGTGGAGGACCAGTTCGCCGTCGATCCCGAGGTGGCTGCGGTCCGCGGGCGGGAGCCGCTGCCGTTCTTTGCCATGCTGAATCCGAGCTACCAGGCCGTTGGCACCACCTCCGTGGCGTTCTACGAGGGCTGCCTCTCCGTTGGAGGCCTGCAGGCTGCCGTGCTGCGGCCCGAATCAGTCCAGCTCAGCTACACGACCCCGGACGGAACACAACTGCAGCGGGTGCTCTCCGGCTGGCAGGCCCGGATTGTCCAGCACGAGACAGATCACGTGCACGGGATTCTGTACCTTGACCGGGCCGAACTGCGGTCCCTGAGCAGCAATGCCGAATACTCCGCCCGCTGGTCGCAGCCGGACATCAGCCTCGCCCGGCAGGAACTCGGGTTCCTGCCGGACCCGGCGGAGGACTAAGCCAGCGGCGTCGGATTCCCGGCCGAGGGCAGGTAGCGGGCCCACCACTTCAGGATTTCATCGAACCGCTGCTTGCGGTGGTGCGGCGTGCCGGAGCGCGAGAGCTCATGGTTTTCTCCCGGGAAGACCAGGAATCCCGTCTCGACGCCCAGCTGCTTCAGGGCAGTGAAGTAGCGCTGGCCCTGCTCCACTGGGCAGCGAAGGTCGTCCTCGCTGTGAATCACCAGCGACGGCGTCCGTACGTTGTCCACGCGCGCCATGGGACTCTGGGCAGCCATCTGTTCCGCTGCCTGGCCCGTGTATTCGCCGCCGAAGAACCAGCCGATGTCGGAGGAACCCGTGAAGCTCACTGGATCCAGGAAGCCGCGCTCCACGATGGCCGCCCGGAAGCGGTGGTCGTGGCTGATGGTCCACGCCGTGAGGTAGCCGCCGTAGGATCCGCCCATGATGCCGACATTTTCGGCGTCCAGATCCGCAAACTTCTCCACGGCGCCGTCCAGGAAGGCCAGGACATCCTGCATGTCCAGGGTTCCCATCCGCTCCTTGATGGACCTCCCGTGGTCCTGGCCGTAGCCGGCCGAACCCCGCGGATTACACATGAGCACGGCGTAGCCTGCTCCGGCGTAGACCTGGGCTTCGTCGAACAGGGCCACGCTGAACTGGGCAAATGGCCCGCCGTGGATGTTCAGCAGCACCGGGTGCGGACCGGGGCCTGATGGCTTCACGAGCCAGCCATGGACGGGGTAGCCGTCGGCCGAGGGCAAGGTCAGTTCCTGCGGCTCGCTGATGCCCGCGACGCTCCGAAGCGGCGCGGAGAAGTCCGTCAGGCACCGCAGCTGACCGCCGTCGAGCACGGCAACGTCACCCGCCGTGGACGAGTCGCTGAAAGTCACCACGAGCCGGCCTCCGCCGTCCGCGGCGCCGGTCACCACCCGGTTTCCCGCCAAAAGCACGGCGTGGTTTCCGGTCGCGCCGAATTCGTGCACCTCCACCGTCCCCCGCGCGTTGTTCAGCGCCAGGGCGCCCGCGGCGCCCCGCAACTGGAGGGGGCCCTCATCAGAGAGGTCAAGCGTCTCGACGTCGCTGAGCGCCCTGGCGTGGCCGCCGGCGGCCGGCATGGCATAGAGGGCGGTGTTCCTGGCGACGAAGTCCCGGCCGGAGGCACCCAGGTCCTGGGCGAGGAAGAACAGCCACTCCCCCTCCGCCGACTGGCGCACGGCCCCGACGCTCTGCCGTCCGGCATTGACCGGCATAACGGCCTTCGGCTGCCCTCCTGCGGCGGGGACGACGTAGATTCCGCTGGCCAGGTCGGTGTCGTGGTCATCGTGGAGGGCCGCAGTGAAGTAA
>JBKPJW010000452.1:0-7319 GCA_046730875.1 Actinomycetota bacterium
GTCCAGTGAGCTGACGGCGGTCTCGAGGTTCCGCTGGCCCTGGGTGACGTCGGCCTTGTCGGTACCGAGCGCGGCCTGCAGGGCAGTCTTGGCGGTGTCGACGTTTTCCATGCTGTTCACGGTCACGATCATGGTGGACAGCTCGTCAGGCAGTGCCGCGATGGTTTGCGCCGACGGCAGCGTCACGTAGAGGGCGTTGTTCCCGAACGTCGTACCGGCGTCGAACAGTCCCTGGACGGTGAAGGTCTGGTCCTGGATGGTGAACGTCGAGCCGATGGACAGGCCGTTCTTCTCGGCCAGCGTGGTGCCCAGCAGGGCTCCGGTCGAGGCGACGGTGTAATCGCCCAGGCCGGAGCCCTGGGTCAGCACCAGGGCCTTGCCGGTGGAGTCCACCTCAGCGCCGATGCCGGTCGCGGTGATGGGCAGCGAGAAGGCGGGCGCGGCCTGGGTGGTGCTGCCGGTGCTGCCGGTGGTCCCCGTGGCGGCCTGATTGCGGTTGCCGAGCGTGCCGGCGTCGACGGCGGCCGTCAAGCTGGTGGTGACGGTAGTGGCCGACTGCCCGCCGGGTCCGCCGCCCTGCCCGCCGCCACCGGCCTGGCCCGCGGCGGCCTGCGCCGCGATTTCCGCGACGTTGCGCAGGCGAAGCGCCTTGGTTCCGACGACGCTGCTGACGTTCGGCACGGCGGCCGCCGTGGCAGCCTGCGCGGCGGTCAGCGGCTCGCCGCCGCCTTCGAAGCCCTGGCCGCCGGCCGGGTTGACGGTCAAAACGGTGCCCACCGAGGCGTTGAGTTCGGCGACCTTGCCGGTGACGGCCTGGTTCGCGACAAGCATGGACAGGGCGAGGCCGATGGCAACGGCCAGGACCGCCACGACGGCGACGGTCCTGACCTTGTTTCGAAAGGCGTTGCCTACACTCCGGGCAAGAACGCTCACGGTACTCCTAATGTTTTGGGTGCCACTTGCCGGGCCCGCTGCCCGGCGCTGGTCCCACAGTGGTACGGGCTGCTGTGCGAACCTCCCGGTGAAGCTATGGATGGGCTGTGAAGTCGCTCCATTGGGGAAAACCCAGCGGCACCGGCAACGCAAGAGCCCCGGCCCTCCCTTGCGGGAGAGTCGGGGCTCTGGTGTCCGGCCTGAGCCGGGAAATTACTTGATTACTGCTTGGTGATCGGTCCGAGCACCGGATCGTTGACGTAGGCCGTGTGGACGTTGGCCTGGGTCACGATGACCGGCTCCAGCAGGTACGCCGGAACGGTCTTGACACCGTTGTTGTAGGACTTGTCGTCGTTGATCTCGGGCTTCTTGCCCTGCTGGATGTCCTCGACCATAACGATCGAGTGCTCAACGAGCGCGCGGGTGTCCTTGTTGATCGTGGAGTACTGCTCGCCCGCCATGATGGACTTGACCGACTCAACCTCGGAGTCCTGGCCGGTGACGACCGGAATCGGCTTGCCGGCTGCCTTGACGGAGGTGATGATGGCGCGGGCCAGGGTGTCGTTCGGAGACAGCACACCATCAAGCGGGGCGCTGCCGTAGGTTCCGGCGAGCAGGGTGTCCATGCGCTTCTGGGCGTTCTCGGCCTTCCAGCCCTGGGTAACGGCCTGCTCGAACGACGTCTGGCCGGAGAGGACCTTCAGGGTGCCGTCGTCCATCTTCGGCTTCAGGACGCTCATGGCGCCGTCGAAGAAGACCTTCGCGTTGGCATCATCAGGCGAGCCTGCGAACAGCTCGATGTTGTAGGGACCCTCGGGCTTCTTGGCCTTCATTCCCTCGAGCAGCGCCTGGCCCTGGAGTTCACCGACCTTGAAGTTGTCGTAGGCCACGTAGTAGTCCACGGCATCGGTGTTCAGGAGCAGACGGTCATACGCGATGACCGTGACGCCGGCGTCCTTGGCCTGCTTGAGCTGGGTGCCCAGCTGCGCACCGTCGATGGCGCCGACGATGATGACCTTGTCACCCTTGGTGATCATGGCGCTGATCTGGTTCTGCTGCTCCGAAACGCCGCCGTTGGCGAACTGGACGTCCGGCTTGAAGCCGGCCGCGGTGAGGCCGTCGTTGAACAGCTGCTCCGCGAGGACCCAGTTTTCGGAGGTCTTCTGGGGGAGCGCGACGCCGATCGAGGAGCCCTTGGGGAACGCCTCGCCACCGGTGGTCGACCCGCCGGTGGTCCCGGTCTCGGAACGGCCGCAGGCTGTCAGCGCCAGTGCCGCAATAGCAGCGATTGCTGCTGCCTTTCCTGCTTTACCAAACATTCGCATCGTTGGTTTCACTTTCTTTTAGTGGTGTGGAGAAATTCGGGGAAACGTGGACCAGGGGAGCCGCTCAGGCGCCCTTGGAGATGACCTCTTTGGTGGAGGTGGTCTCGTCGGCTTTGATCTCGTTGCTGCGGCTGAAGTTCTTCATCAGCAGGCCGACGATCGATTTCTTGCCCTGGGTCTTGTTGTAGACGTCGAACGCCACGGCGATCAGGAGCACCAGGCCCTTGATGATCTGGGTGAGGTCGGCGCCGACGCCGAGAAGCTGCAGGCCGTTGTTCAGCACGGCCATGACCAGGCCGCCGATGATCGAGCCGATCACGGTGCCCACGCCGCCGGTGACCGCGGCGCCGCCGATGAACACGGCCGCAATGGCGTCCAGTTCCCAGCCGACGCCGTCGAACGGCCCGGATGCGGTGGAGCGGCCGACGAAGATCATGCCGGCGAGGCCGGCCAGGAAGGACATGTTCATCATGACCAGGAAGTTGACCTTCTTGGACTGCACGCCGGAGAGTTCAGCGGCGTGCCGGTTGCCGCCGACAGCGTAGATGTGGCGGCCGATGACCGTCTTGGAGGAGATGAAGCCGTAGACGATGATCAGCACGGCCAGGATCAGGCCCGGCACCGGGAAGGACGTGCCCGGTCGGCCGGTGGCGAAGAGGTAGGTGGCGTAGAGGATGGCGCCGCAGACCAGGACGAGCTTGACGACCATGACCCAGGCCTCGGGGACCTCGGCGCCGAGCGCCTTGGCGGTGCGGCGGGACCGGATCTCGCTGAAGATCACGAACGCGACGGCCAGCAGGCCGATCAGCATGGTGGGGTTGTTATACCCGGTACTCGGGCCGACCTCGGGCAGGTAGCCGGAGCCGATGTACTGGAAATCCGCCGGGACCGGGATGGTGTTCGACTTGCCGACAAACTGGTTGGCGCCGCGGAAGATCAGCATGCCCGAGAGGGTGACGATGAACGCCGGGATGCCGACGTAGGCGACCCAGAAGCCCTGCCACATTCCGATCAGGACGCCCAGCCCCAGCCCCATCAGTACGCCGATGTACCAGGGCAGTCCCCAGTCGCGGATGAAGAGGGCCACGCAGACGCCCACGAAGGCCGCGACGGAGCCGACAGAGAGATCGATGTGACCGGCGATGATGACCAGCACCATGCCGATGGCGAGGATCAGGATGTAGGAGTTGCCGTTGAAGAGGTTGATGACGTTGCCCGACGTGAGCGTGCGGCCCTCCGTGAAAATCTCGAAGAACACAATCAGCGCCACCAGGGCGAAGATCATGCCGAATTGGCGGGTATTGCCGCCAAAGAGCTTCTTGAGCGCGTTCATTGTTTCAGTCCTTGCGTCCGGGGTGTTCGGATTGTTCTGGTTTGTCCCACAGGGTCAGGCGGTCTTGCGGGCGGAGGTCATGAGTTTCATCAGGCTTTCCTGGCTGGCCTCGTCCTTGTTCAGTACGCCGGTGATGGCGCCTTCGAAGATCGTGTAGATCCGGTCCGAGAGGCCCAGCAGCTCGGGCAGTTCCGAGGAAATCACGATCACGGCCTTGCCTTCGTTGGCCAGCTTCTGGATGATGCCGTAGATCTCGTACTTGGCCCCGACGTCGATCCCGCGGGTCGGCTCGTCCAGGATCAGCACGTCCGGGTCGGTGAACATCCACTTCGCCAGCACCACCTTCTGCTGGTTGCCGCCGGAAAGCTTCGCGACGCCTTCCTCCACGGACGGCGTCTTGGTCCGCAGCGACTTCCGGTATTCCTCCGCGACGATGTATTCCTTGTTCTTATCCACCACGAAGTTCTTGCTGATCTTGCGCAGGTTCGCCGAGACCGTGGTGGCCTTGATGTCATCGAGCAGGTTCAGGCCCAGGGATTTGCGGTCCTCGGTGACGTAGCCCAGCCCGGCGTCGATCGCCTGCCGCACGTTCTTGAGCTGCAGTTCCTTGCCGTCCTTGTAGACATGGCCGGAGATGAACTGCCCGTAGGAGCGGCCGAACACGGACCGGGCCAGCTCGGTGCGGCCCGCACCCATCAGCCCGGCGAACCCGACGATCTCGCCGCGGCGGACGAAGAAGCTGGAATTCTTGCACACCAGGCGGTCCTGGATCTGCGGGTGCCCCACGGTCCAGTTCTTGACCTCGAAGAGCACATCGCCGATTTTCGGTTCGTGGTCCGGGAACCGGGACTCCAGGGTCCGGCCCACCATGCCCTTGATGATGCGGTCCTCGTCGACGCCGTCGGCCTTGACGTTCAGGGTCTCGATCGACTTGCCGTCGCGGATGATCGTGATCTCATCGGCGATCTGTTCGATCTCGTTGAGCTTGTGCGAAATGATGATCGAGGTGATGCCGCGGCCCTTCAGGCCCAGCATGAGGTCGAGCAGGTGCTGGGAATCGGACTCGTTCAGCGCCGCCGTCGGCTCGTCCAGGATCAGCAGCTTCACGGACTTGTTCAGCGCCTTCGCGATCTCCACGAGCTGCTGCTTGCCGACGCCGATCTCCTTGATCGGGGTGTCCGGGTCATCCCGCAGGCCCACCCGGGCCAGCAGTTCCGTGGACCGCAGCCGGGCCTCGGCCCAGTCGATCACACCGCGTTTGGTCGGCTCGTTGCCCAGGAAGATGTTCTCGGTGATGGACAGTTCGGGAATCAGCGCCAGTTCCTGGTGGATGATCACGATCCCGGCGTGCTCGCTGGCCCGGATGTCCTTGAACTGCTGCACCTCGTTCTGGTACACGATGTCCCCGGTGTAGCTGCCGTACGGATAAACACCCGAGAGCACCTTCATCAGGGTGGACTTGCCCGCGCCGTTCTCACCGCAAATGGCGTGGATCTCACCGGCCTTCACCCGCAGGCTCACATCGGACAAAGCTTTAACGCCCGGGAACTCCTTGGTGATGGAGCGCATCTCGAGGATTAGCGGATCACTGTGCGTGTTGAGGGACGTCATGTGCCCTTACGCCTCCAATGCATGACTTCGTTGTCCGCCCCTGCAAACCGCAGGGCCGTCTGATGGAAAAGTAAACTTGATCACGCCATTGTCGTCAAGTCTTTAACGCAACGGCCCGATAACGAATCGCTAGTTTCGCCGGATTCCGGCGTGCTGGAAGACCAGCGCCGTGGCTCCGAGAGCCTCCGCGCGGTCGCCCAGGGAGGACATGGTGAGGGTGGTGGTTTCGCCGATAACCGGCACCGCGTGGCGGATCAGCCCGCGCCGGATCGGGTCCAAAAGGAGTTCGCCCAGCCCTGCCAGCGGGCCGCCCACGACTATCACTTCGGGGTTGATCAGGTTCGCCACGTTGCCCAAAGCGCGACCGACGGCCAGGCCGGCGTCGTCCACCACGCGGAGCGTGGCGGAGTCCCGCTCCAGGGCCTTGCGGACGATGTCCCCGGGCGAGAGCGGCCGGTCCTCGCCGCGGCCGAGGAGTTCGATCATGGTGGTGGTGGATGCGATGGTCTCCAGGCACCCGCGGTTCCCGCAGCGGCAGATCAGCCCGTGCTCGTGGATGGTGGCATGGCCGATCTCGCCGGTGATGCCGACGTTGCCGTAGTAGGGGACGCCGTTGAGGATCAGTCCCGCGCCGATGCCCGAGCCGATCTTGAGGAACATCAGGTTGCTGATGCCGCTGTGCGGGCCCCAGGTCACCTCGGACAGGGCGCCCAGATTCGCGTCATTGTCCAGGAATACGGGCAGGTCAAGGGCGTCTTCCAGGCGCTGGAGGATGTTGATGCCCACCCATTCGGGCAGGATGGCGCCCTGCGCCACAGTGCCGGTGCGGCGGTCGATGGGCCCGGGAATTCCGACGCCGGCACCCACCAGGGCGCTGCGCTCCACGCCGCTATCCGAGAGCAGCCGGTCCAGCACACCGACGGCGGCCTGGATGCCCTCCTCGGCGTGGTGGCCCAGGGGCAGCAGCACCGACTCCTCGGCGATCACGTGGTAGCTGAGTGAGGCCAGCACCACACGCAGGTGGCGCCGGCCGAAGTCGATCCCGACGGCCACGGCGCCGTTGCTGTTGAGCCGGACGTTCAGGGCCCGCCGCCCGGAGCTGGTGATGGGCTCAGTGGAGGCCAGGCCCGCGTCCTGCATGATCTTGACGATGTTGGACACGGTGGCCGTGGAGAGGCCTGTCTGGCGGGCCAGTTCGGCCTGGGTGGAGGGGCCCGCGAGGAGGCATTCGATGATCCGCTGCTGGTTCAGATGCCGGAGCGCGGACTGCGATCCCGGGTTCTTGGTTCGGCTCCTCGTTGAGCGCGTTGGTGAGGGCATGCTATGAAGCGTGACTCATCTCAGGCTTGTAGTCAAGAAGTTAACGCAACGGTAACGGTGCGCCCCGGCTGCCGGAGTCGCCGTGGGGCTTCAGGCGCCGTGAAGTTCGCGGTGCGCCCGCGCCAACTCCTGATAGCGGGCGGCGTTGTCCCGGACGCCCGCGAACTCTTCGTCGCTCAGCTCGCGCCGGACCTTGGCCGGAACGCCGGCGACCAGCGAGCGGGGCGGGATGACCGTGCCCTCCAGCACCACGGCGCCGGCGGCGATGAGGGATCCTGTGCCGATCACCGCCCCGTTGAGAATGGTGGCACTCATGCCGATCAGGCAGTCGTCCTCCACCGTGCAGCCGTGAACCACGGCGCTGTGGCCGACGCTGACCCGCGCCCCGACGCTGCACGGGAAGCCCGGGTCGGCATGCAGAACCACGTTGTCCTGCAGGTTGGTGCCGGCGCCGACGGTGATGGCGGCGGTGTCGGCACGGACCGAAACGCCGTAGAAGGCGCTGGAGTTCTCGGCCAGGGTGGCGTTGCCGATCACCGATGCCGTGGGCGCGATGAAGGCGGAATCATGGACAGCCGGGCTCGTACCGGCGAACGCGTAGAGGGGAGCCATGCCTCCAGCCTAGGACACGCCCCTTCCCAACCAGCCCGCCCGCCCAACTAGCTCGCAGCAGGGGCCGTTCTGGACGTCCAGAACGGCCCCTGCTGCTAGTCAGTTGGGTGGGGCGGGGGAGCGGAGGACCGTGTAGCCCACATCCTGGTGGTCGCCCTCACCCTCGCGCTCACCCTCGCCCTTGC
>JBKPJW010000453.1:0-4440 GCA_046730875.1 Actinomycetota bacterium
CCGCAGCCGCGGGCGTCGCCACAAACCACTAAGACCACCAAAGCAGCAGAGGCCATGAGGCAACACACCTCATCGCTTCAGCTGCTTTTCTATGCGACCGAATTGTCCGACCGGCCGAGACCGATGGAACACCCCTCAGTACAAGAAGATCGGCAGCCACTCGAGGTTGTGTGCGTGGACAAGCGCCAGGAACAGCACGAAGTCGAAGATCAGGTGCACTGAGACGACGTAGGTGAGCGACTTCGTCAGCTTGAAGGTGTAGCCCTGCAGCAGCGCGAACGGGAACGTCAGAAGCGGCCCCCAGGCCTGGTAGCCGATCTCCCAAAGAAAGGACGAGAAGATCACGGCCTGCAGGATGTTGGCCAGCCAGTCCGGAAAGTGTTGCCGCAGCAGGGTGAACGTGGTGCAGATAAAGAACAACTCGTCCCAGATACCAACAGCATTCACCCCGAGGAAGAGCCGCCAAAAGATCTCCGGGTCCGACGCGTCCGGCCAGTTTTGGTAGACCCCGGTGCTGATCAGGTACGCGGGCAGGATGAAGTATCCGAGCAGGACCACCCCGATCAGGTACAGCCTCGCCGTCAACGGCCATTTACGGCCGGTGTTCACCGGGAATTTGATGATCCTCTCGCCGTAGACGAACCGCGACACCAGCCACGGCACCAGCACCGCCAGGGCGAGGGCGCCGCCCATGAGGACCATGTGCCGGGTGCTCAAATCAGCGTTCAACGGAACCGTGCTGATGATGGCCATTCCCGCTGCGATCAACGCGAGGTGGCGCATCAACTCGCGGTCGATGAAAGCTGCCGTGACCAGGCCGAGGGCAAGCACCCCGTAGCCAAGGGCGTCATTCTCGACGCCAAACAGCAGAACTCCGGACAGCGAGACAAACGCCGCCGGCACGAGCTTCCAACTGAGCGCGATACGTGGAGTATCCGTCACGATCGATGGCACCTCACAAGCATGTCAGTGCCGGCCGTGGCGCGAAACGGTTCAGGTCCAGTCACTTTCAGGTGCTGGAGAGGCTGGTCCTGCCCGAAGCCTATGCTTATGGAATGGAAAGTGTTGACGCGCATGAAGGACTGGCGAAGGCTGTGGAGCAGAGGTCCCTGGCCGTCTCCATTATCGACACTTCGTCCGATATCCGCCGGAAATCGCACAATGACGCTGGCGTGCGGCCCTTGTCCAACGGCCTGCTGGAGATCCTCCGCGTCATCGAAAGCCATCCCGGTATCACCGTGGCGGAGGTCGCTTTCCCGTCTCGGCCGGCAGTTCAGCAACGTCAGCGTCCAGGAGGCTATAGCAATCTGTTGGCTGAGTACGTCTAGTCGCCGCGTCCGGCTTCAGTGCTGATGCATAGCCGGTTTCCTTGGGCATCAGTGGCCACTACCCACATCGGCGCATGTTCATCGTCAAGAGTTGCACCAACGGATGCAAGAGCAGCCAGAGTAGAGGCACTTTCACTGAATGGAACAGTGACGTCCACGTGAAATCGATTCACGTTGGGACTCGGGGTTTCCTGAAACCATATGGCCGGACCCCTGCCATAGGGATCGGTCAGCCTGCCGTCTGCCTGCATCTTGTAGCCCAGTGCGGTTCGCCAGACTTCAGAAATGGCTTCCGGGGCCTCGGTGTCGATGGCTACCTCAACCGTGCGCAGGAGTTCCGGGCGAGGGGTGACGCCGGCGTCCTGGGCCTTCTTCGATATCGAGCGGGCCAGCGCCGCGTCACGCGCCGTCACCCTGCCTCCCGCGTCGTGCGAAGTGAGCGTGACGAACAGGGTGTCATACCGCCAGTCCACGTCAGGGTGGTGGTTCGATTCCTGGGCTAGCGCACCAATAGTGGAAAACAAGTCCAGGGCAACTGCGGATGATTTACATTTCAGGGCGGTGCGCAAGGCACCCAATCCGTAGCGCCACTCCGGCAGCTGGACCAGATTCTCCTGGATTTGCTCCTGGTTCAGAACATCTCTTGCTGGCATGATTTTCTCCTTCGGGTTCCGAGTTCGATACCGGGGGCGTTGCCGCATATCTGGAATGCCGAGGCAGGAGGACTCTCCGAATCCAAGTGGTGTCTTCGGCTATTCCGCGCAGCCAGAGGCGTGCCGTATACAACGATATCCGCAGCCGTCCGGGCGCATAAGCCGGCCGTGCCGATCCAATAAAGGAGAACCCGCGAAATGCGGGTTCTCCTTTTTTGTGCCAAAAGGCCCGGGTCCGTCGCGGCCCGGCGGCGTAACCTCCAAAGACAAAACTTGTGACAGGAGCAACCAATGAGCCGGGACGCAGCCTCGGCCGGCGGAGATCGGACGGAGCTCAGCCAGCAGTTTTACCGGGAGTACAAGGAGGACCTCCTGTACGCCGCGGGACTGGGCAGCCGGCCGATTGAAGCCGGAGACCGAGCCGCCATTGAGCGTGCCTTCACTGCCTTGGGCTGGACACGCAGGCAGCAGCTGATGTTCGCCGACGGAGCGCCCGCCGACTCGATTTTCCACACGCTCCGCAGCGAGCTGCGGAAGCCGCAACGGGGCTCCGGCCGGGCGGCAGCCTAGCGTCTAAAAGCGGTCGACGTTGGCACCCGTGGCGTAGGCGTGACTGGTTGCCACAATGGCCGCGACCACGTGCAGCTCATTTTCGTCGCGGGGCCCGTAGACCATCACCATGCCGCGAGCCAACCGGATGCCGGCCAGCGGGTGGGCCACGGCCCAGCCCTTGGCGACTGCGTCCGCAACCAGTTCCGGCGGCAGAGCCAGATGGAGCGAGCCATCGTGTGAGGGGTGATGGTGGGCAAACTCCCCGACGGAGGGTACCAGGAACGCATCGGCGGGAGTATCAAGCGCGGGCTTCACCTTGAGGCCGCGTGCGTCCGGGACGGAGATCGCGGACTGCGAGGTCGAGACGCCGGCGAGCAAACCTAGCCGGGAGAACAGTCTTTCCTGAAGGTCCAGTGGCGCATTGTCATTGAGCTGTTCCTGCGGGACGGTCCAGGGACACCGCGGGACGCTGACCGGCCCTGAGCGGCAGGTGTCCCTGCGGCAGTGCCGACCAGTGAATGCTGTTGGCGGTGCGGTCATGTGCGCCCGGACGGGTGAGGAACGCAAAGCGCTCGTGGATCCAGCCCCCGAGTTCACCGAGCGTCCGCCCGCTAATGTGGTGACCCCCGGGGTCGCGGCGGGCATAGGCCGCCGCCGCAGAATCCGAGAGCAGGTACCGCCATGTGCGCTCCAGCAGCTCCGGCGGAATAATCCTGTCCTGGTCACCCTGTGCGACGAAAACCGGCAGCCCGGCCAACCGGGCCGGCGTGACGGGGACCCCCGCCTCGAACGGCAAGGTGCCATACAGGATGGCCGCTCCATCAAAACGTCGCGGGTCTGCAAGGATCAGCCCGCCAGCGAATGCTGCGCCCCCGCTGAAACCGACCAGCACCACCGGCCTGCCGGCCGGCGCAACAGTGTCCAGCCACATTCGGAACCACGCCATGGAATCAGCCAGCGACTCCGCAACGGGACGGCCGATGCCACGGTTGGCAAACCATGCATAGCCGCCGCCCTCGGCAATAGGGGCGCGCACTGCAGCATAGGCGGCCCCGGCCGGCAGCTGGTCGGCGAGAGCGATGATCTCACGCTTGCTTGAGCCGCATTCCGCGCAGCAGCGAGGTCCTCTGATGGGCAGGAAACGATGCCTCAGTCGACCCTAATTTTGCATTCTGCCGAGTAACCAGATATCTTGTGAGCTGTGTCACCCACCAGTGGCACAGCTTATGATCTGCGGCGGGAGAGTCCTGCCGGTACGTTCAGCAGGCGCCGTAGGAGCAAATCCTCCCCAGGAATCTCTCAGGCCCACGTACCGCCGCGGCAAGGCAACTCTGGAAAGAAGTCCGGGAAACCGGACTCACCGACGGTGCAAGTGGCGCCTGCTAACAGCAGGCAACGCGGAAACTCTCAGGTCCAATACAGAGCGGGGAGGAACCCGAATCATCGTGGCGTTATGTGCCACCTGAATTATGGAGTTCCTCAATGACGATTCATTCGTCCCCGTCCACGTTCGCAGACCGTCACATCGGGGCGCGCCGCCAAACAGACATCGACACCATGCTCAAGGCCGTCGGATACGACACCGTCGATGGCCTCGTTGACAACGCAGTCCCCGCTTCCATTCGCCAGGAAACGCCCCTCAGCCTGGACAGCGCCCTCAGTGAAGTTGAGGTGCTGGCCGAGCTGCGCAAGCTGGCCGCGAAGAACAAGACGGCCGTGCAGATGATCGGCCAGGGTTACTACGACACCGTGACGCCGCCGGTGATCCGCCGCAACATCCTCGAAGCCCCGGCCTGGTACACGGCCTACACGCCGTACCAGCCGGAGATCTCGCAGGGCCGGCTGGAGGCACTGCTGAACTTCCAGACCATGGTTCAGGACCTGACGGCCCTCCCGGTCGCCAACGC
>JBKPJW010000454.1:0-5366 GCA_046730875.1 Actinomycetota bacterium
CGGTGACCCCGACGGGGACGCGTGCGGCCTCGGTTACGCCTGCCTGCCCGGCGAGTTCCGCGGCCTTGAGATCCACCGCGCGCAGCATCCTGCTGCTCTTGGCCAGGTCCCAGGCGAAGGCGATGAACGCCACTGTGTACGTGCCGGCTGCCAGCAGCATGAAAAGCTCGCTGTACTGGCCCATGGTTTCGTTGATCGGGAACAACATTACTGATCCTTCTTGGACTCGGAAGAGCCGGCTGTTGACTGGATGAAGTCGTCTGCGGGTTGTTCAGGGGCGGCGGGCGCGCCGCCAGCTGCCGTACTGCCTGTTGCCGTACTGCGCGTTGCCGTGCTGCGCGTTGCCGTACTGCGCGTTGCCGTCCCGGCGTTGTCCGCCCGGTCATTATCCGCTGGCGTGCTGGGAGCGGGCTGGGAACCGGGTGCGGGCTCCTCCCCCACATGCCACTCGCTGGACAGCAGTTTGCGGATGGCCGCCGCCTCCCCGGCGAGGCGGTGGTCCTCGCCGCGGGCCAGGAGGCCGTATTCCACCATGGTGCGGCCGTCCTCGTGCGTGCCGGTGCGGACCCAGACGCGGCGGCGGTTCACATAGAGCGATGTCACCAGCCCGGCGACCGCCAGGAGCGCGAAGATCAGGGCGTAGAGCTGGCCAGGGTTGTGGTGGATGTCCACGCCGACGTAGCGCTTGACGCCGTCGAAGCTGATGGTTCCCTTGCCGTCGGGCAGCGTGTGGGTGGTGCCGGGGGTGAGCACGATGCCCTTGGCGTCGAGGTTCCGGGCATTGAGGGGGGTGAGGTTCTTCACGTCGAGCTCGAAGACGTTCTGCGGCGAGCCGTCGTCCAGGCCGAGGTCGCCGTAGTAGGAGTTCAGCGTCAGCTGCGGGTTGATGAGCTCCGGGTCCCCGCTGAAGGACACGCCCTGATCGGTGATGAACGCCGTGGGCAGGAAGAACCCGGCGAACGCGAGCTGCTCTGGCTTGGCATCCGGGACCTTGATGACCACGGAGGAGTAGTAGTTCTCGCCCTGGAGTTTGGCCACCACGGGACCCTGCATGGCTATATTGCCGGCGCCGTCGCGGACGGTGACCATGGGGGCGTAGCCGTTGCCGGTGAGGTAGACGCTGGTGCCGCCGAGGCTGAGGGGGTCGTTGACCTTGAGCACGTCCTTCTTGGCGGGCGCGTCGGGGTTTTCCTTCGTGGTGACATCGGCCGTGAAGTCGATGGGCTGGCCGAACTTGCCCTTCGATTCGCGGTCGAAGGTGATGTCGAACTTGTCCAGCTGTACCGAGTACGGCTGGAGCTGGCTGCTCTGGAAGTTGGTGCCGGGGGTGAACTGGTCATAGCCGACGAGCGTGTTGACGAAGGTGTCACCCTCCACCAGGATCCGCTGCCCGCTGTAGCCGAAGAGGCCGCCAGCCGCCACCGAGACCAGCACGCCGATCAGCGCGGTGTGGAAGACGAGGTTGCCCACTTCCCTCAGGAAGCCGCGCTCGGCCCCCAGGGAGGGGCGGGCGCCGTCGCGGTCCCGGACATCCACCCGGTAGCCGCGCTTTTTCAGCAGCTCCGCGGCGCTGGAGATAGCGGCCGACGCCGGGACCCCGGCGTCGGCCGGAATGACCAGGGTGCCGTACTCGGGAAGCCGGGACAGGCGGGCGGGGGTGCGCGGGGGCTGGGAGCGCATCGCCTTGTAATGCGCGATGGCACGCGGGATCACGCAGCCGATCAGTGAGATAAAGAGCAGGATGTAGATCGCGGAGAACCACGCCGAGGAGTAGACGTCGTAGAGCTGCAGCGAGTCCAGGATGGTGCCGTAGTCCGGGTGGTCCTTGATGTACTGCGTGACAATCGAAGGGTTGGCCGGGCGCTGCGGGAACAGCGAGCCGGGCACGGCGGCAACGGCCAGCAGCAGGAGCAGAAACAGGGCCGTGCGCATGCTGGTGAGCTGCGTCCAGGCCCAGCGGAGCATGCCCAACGGACCCAGCGTGGGCAGGACGGCCTCGGGCTTCGGGGACTTTTTCTTTTGGTTCACGCGCTCGCTCATCAGATTGGCAATTTCACATCGGTTTGGAACCAGTACTGCAACTCGGAGACCCAGGTGCCCCACACCCCGGTGGCCATCAGGATCCCCAGCAGGATCAGGATGCCGCCGCCCGTGCGCTGGATGGCGAGCCGGTGCGTGCGGAAGAAGGTCATCACGCCGATGCCGCGGCGCACGGCCAGGGCGATCAGCAGGAACGGAATTCCCAGCCCCAGGCTATACACGAAGGCGAGGAACGCCCCCTTGGCCGCCGAAGAGCCGCCGGAGAGGCTGAGCAGCTGGACGGCCGAATATGTGGGACCGATGCACGGCGCCCAGCCCAGCCCGAAGGTGATGCCCAGCAGGGGCGCGCCCCACAGCCCGGCCGGTGGCTTGGCATGGATCTTGGCATCGCGCTGGAGCCAGCCGAAGCCGCCCAGGAACACGACGCCCATGATGATCACCAGGACGCCCAGCAGCTGGGTGATCCACTTGTTCTGCGAGCCGGTGATCAGGCTGCCCAGCTGCCCGAACGCCCCGCCGAGCAGCACGAAGATCACGGAGAAGCCGAGGACGAAGAGTCCGATTCCGGCCAGCATGCGGCCGCGCCGTTGTTTTTGCAGGTCGACGCCGGTCAGTCCCGTGACGTAGCCCAGGTATCCGGGGACGAGCGGAAGGACGCAGGGCGAGAGGAAGGAGACGAATCCGGCGAGCAGCGCGACGGGGATGGCGAGCAGGAGCGATCCACTGAGGATGGCTTCGGCGAAGGGGCTGTTCACGGTGCGGACCGCGCTACTCTGCCACGGCGGCGGCGATGAGGGATTTCAGGGTGCCCTGCTGGATTTCGCCCAGGACCCGGGACGCGACGCGGCCCTGCTTGTCCAGCACGAGGGTGGTGGGCACAGCCCCGGGCGGCACGAGGCCGGAGACGGCCAGCAGCACGCCGCCGTCCTTGTCGTTGAAGCTCGGGTACGTCAGGTTGAAGGTCTTGTCGAAGGCGTCGGCCGTGGCCTTCTCATCGCGCAGGTTGACGCCGAAGAACTGCACGCCCTGGCTCTTGAATTCCTGGTTCAGCGCCTCAAGGGAGGGTGCCTCGACCCGGCAGGGGGCGCAGGCGGCGAACCAGAAGTTCAGCACGGTGACCTTGCCGGGGAAATCCGCCGAGGTGACGGCGGTACCGTCGAACAGCGTCCCCTGGAGCTCCACGGGGCTCTTGCGGTCCGCGACGGCGAACTCAGTCACGGATCCGTCGCCGGCGACGTAGTTCTTGTTGTCCCCGGCCTTGGCCTGCTTGGCGAGGGCATCGTCCTGGGCGCAGCCGGACAGGCCGAACACCGCGGCCAGGCCGGCGCCGCCGGCGGTCAGGAGGCTGCGGCGGGACAGCGGAGTCCCCGCGCGGCGGTTTCCGGTCATGGTCAGGCTCCCGGGGTGCTGGCGGCACCGGGAAGAAGTGCGGCAGCGGGCTCGCTGTATTCGACCCGCACCAGCCCGCCGGCGTCGTCGAACACCAGGGACGTGACGGACGTCAGCGTGCATTCGCGCTTGCGCGGGTCATGCCACAACGGCCGGCCTTCGGCGCTGAGCCGCGTGGCCCAAATGGGCAGCTGGTGGCTGACAAGGATGGCCTCGGCTCCGTCGCCGCCCAGCTCGATGGCCCGGACGCGCGCATCCTGGACCGCCGCGATAACCCGCGCGGCCTGCTCCTTGTACGGCTCACCCCAGGACGGCCGGAAGGGGTTGTACAGCCGGGTCCAGTGCCTCGGCCGGAACAGCTCGGCCTTGGTGACGTGAAGTCCTTCGAAGTAGTTGGCCGCTTCAACAATGCGGGCGTCGGTGGCTATTTCGAGGCCCAGGGCATCGGCGATCGGCTGTGCCGTCTCCTGCGCGCGGGTCAGCGGCGACGCGACGAGATGGGCGATCCGGGCCCCGTGAGCGGACCGCTCACTGAAGTGTTCCGCCAGCGTGCGGGCCATCTCCTGGCCCAGTTCGGAGAGGTGGAATTCCGGCAGCCTGCCGTACAGGATGCCATCGGGATTGTGGACCTCGCCGTGGCGGAGCAAATGAACAGTGGCTTGGGGCATGTCTACCAGTTTCTCAAAGATGGCGGTCGATCTGAAATCTTCTACAAGAAGTAGAACTGAAGAGTTTTTAAAAATGTTCCCGGGTGTTGGAATAAAAGATGCAAATGCATGTTTATACTGGGTGAAGCAGTTAGTTGAGAGTTCAACCAATGAGCTTCAGCTAACGATCAGACGAACCGCAACGTAACAACCCGACTCAAGGAGAACCACCATGGCACTTCCCGCTAACGTCACCACCGGCATCTGGACCCTCGACCCGTCGCACAGCGAAATCGGCTTCACCGTCCGCCACGCCGGCATCAGCAAGGTCCGCGGTCAGTTCACCGACGCCGCAGCCACCCTGGACCTGGCCGAGGCCGTCACCGACTCCAAGGTGAACGCCTCGATCAAGACCGCAAGCTTCGACTCCGGCGATGCCAACCGCGACGGCCACGTCCGCGGCGAAGACTTCTTCGATGTCGAGACGTTCCCGGAGATCTCCTTTGTCTCCAGTGCCATCGTCCCCAAGGGCGACGCCTACGAGCTCCAGGGCGACCTCACCATCAAGGGCATCACCCGCCCCGTGGTCCTCGAGACCGAGTTCAACGGCGTGGCCGTCGATCCCTTCGGGAACACCCGCGCCGGCCTCTCCGCCGAAACCACCATCAGCCGCAAGGACTTCGGCCTGACCTGGAACGCCGTCCTCGAAGCCGGCGGCGTGCTGGTCAGCGACAAGGTTGCCATCAACCTGGAACTGGCCTTCATCGCGCCCGCCGCGTAGTCAGTCCAGCTCAGCCGGCCGACGCCGGCAGCCTGCTTCAGCGCCCTGCTTCGTCTTTCCGACGACGCGGGGCGCTGCTGCTTAAACCGCCCGGTGCCTAGGCGGCTGTTGATTGGTTTGGCGCCGCCGATTTTCGCAGATGTCTTTGATGCTCCCGGCGCCTCGGAAAACCCGCGGCGGGATCCGCGACAGGCCCCAAATTCCCTAGATAACAAGGAAACCGCGGTCTACAGTGAGTGCCATGAGCAACCCGAATGATGTACCGCCGCAGCGGCCGGGCGCCCAACCTCCAGCCGGGGGCAGCGTCCCGCCCACCGGCCCGGACCAGCCTCCGGCCAACCCGCCGAGCGCTCCCGGTTACCAGGCACCACCGCCGGGCTATCAGGCACCGCCGCCGGGTTACCAGGGTCAGCCCGGTTACCAAGCGCCGCCGCCGGGTTACCAGGGTCAGCCCGGTTACCAAGCGCCGCCGCCGGGTTACCAGGGTCAGCCCGGTTACCAAGCGCCGC
>JBKPJW010000455.1:0-6695 GCA_046730875.1 Actinomycetota bacterium
CGCCCGGATTGACCAGCAGAGTGCCCTTCTTGTCGCCCTTTGTGGCGAGCTTGATGACGGCCAGTTCAATGCGGTCACCGTCCGGCTTGGCGTAGTCCAGCGGAACCTTGACCGTGGCGCACTGGAAGCTGCCGCCCTCGCACGGCTTCCAGTCGATCTGCTGGGAGTAGAAGTTGCGCAGTTCCGCCGGCGCCGCAGCGGCAATGGCGGGATCCGCCTGCCCAGATTTTGCGGCGTTCGACCCGCCGTCGCCTCCGAAAGAACTGCACGATGCCAGCGTCAGGGCCAGGGCCACGGCGACGACGGCCCGCAAACCGACCGCCAAAGATCGGGGTCGTGCGGACTGGGGTCGAGCAGGCTTCATGCGGTTCTCCTTGGAGGATAGGAACGGAGCGAGGATGTCATTGGGCTGCCGGAGCCGTCAAATAAGGCTGGCCGCCATGGATTCGATCGCCAGCAGCGGAGCCACGTTGGTGGTGGTGATCCGTGTGCGAGCCTTGTTGACGGCGTCCATGCGGGCCAGGGTCACTTCGGGGGTGGAACGGGAGGAGAACTCTTCGAGTTCGCTTCTGAGTTCAACGTTGACGAGTTCTACTGCGTTCCCCATCTGGATGATCAGGACATCCCGGTAAAAGGACAGCAGGTCAGTCAGCGTGCGGTCAAGGGAATCGGTGACGGAGCGCTTGGCGCGGCGCTTCTGGTCGTCCTCGAGCTGCTTGACCTGGCTCCGCATGGCGGGCGGCAGTGTGCCGCTCTCGGGCGCCCCGAGGGTGGCCAGCAGCGCGGTTTTCTCGGCGGCGTCGCGCTCGTCATTGGAACTGGTGGCTTCCTCGGTGGCGATCTTCACGAGTTTCTCGGCCATCATGACCGCTGCCGTGACGCCGCGGAGGGTCAGCGGAAACCGGACGGTCTCAAGCCGGCGCTCCCGGGCCTCCGGGTCCCGGGCCAGCCGGCGGGCGATCCCGACGTGGCTTTGCGCCGCGCGGGCCGCGCGTTCGGCCACCGCGGGCTCCACGCCGTCGCGCTTGACCAGCAGGGCCGCGACGTCGGCGGCGGGCGGGAGCCGCAGCGCCACCGGCCGGCAGCGGGAGCGGATCGTCACGAGGACATCGGCGGGGGAGGGCGCGCAGAGCATCCAGACTGTGCGCGGCGTGGGTTCCTCGATCGCCTTGAGCAGGACGTTGGTGGTCCGCTCTGCCATCCGGTCCGCGTCCTCCACCACGATGATCCGCCACCGGCCGGAGGCCGGCCGGTTCCCTGCGGTGGACACGAGCTCGCGCGCCTCATCAATGGTGATGGTGACCTTCTCCGTGCGCACGAACGCGACGTCGGAATGGGTTTCGCCGAGGATGGTCAGGCAGGCCGGGCATTCGCCGCAGCCGCGCAGGCTGACGTCCTCCTGGTCGCAGTTCAGCGCGGCCGCGAAGGCCTTCGCGGCGTTGGAACGGCCGGAGCCGGGCGGCCCGGTGAAAAGCCAGGCATGCGTCAGCCCTTCGCCCAGGGCGGCCTGGCGCAGTTGGGCCACGACGGCGTCCTGGCCCTGCAGGTCGTCCCAGACGGTCATGCCGGGCTGCTCTGGGTGACGGCGAGCAGGGACTCGACGCGCTCGAAAATCCGTGCGGCGAGTTCGGCGACGGGCAGGCGGGCGGGCAGCACCAGATACGCCTCGGGCCGGGCAGCAGCCAGGTCCAGGAAGGCTGTGCGGATTTTGGCATGGAACTCATCGGCCTCGGACTCGAGGCGGTCCTCGGCGGCGTCGCCGGCGGTGCGCCGCTGCCGGCCGACCGCGGGGTCGACGTCGAGAAGGACCGTCAGGTCCGGCTGCAGACCGGACGTCGCCCAGACGTTGATATCCCGGACCGCCTCCGTGCCAAGGCCGCGGCCGGCGCCCTGATAAGCGACCGAGGAGTCGATGTACCGGTCCGTGAGGACGATGTCGCCGCGTTCCAGGGCGGGTCGGATGACCTGGCTCGCGTGCGCGGCCCGGGATGCCGCGAATATCAGGGCCTCGGTGTGAGCATCGATGTGCCCGTGGCCGTGATCCAGCACGAGGGAACGCAGCTTCTCACCGATCGGCGTGCCGCCCGGTTCCCGGGTCCGGAGCACCGCGAACCCGCTTGATTCCAGGGCTTTGGCCAGTTCAGCGGCCTGGGTGGATTTGCCGGCGCCGTCTCCGCCCTCGAAGGCAATGAACAGTCCGGGCAGCAGTCGGCCGGACGCTCCGGGGCTCTGGGTACTCACGCTTCTAGACTACCGACAATCACCGACCCTATAGTCTCCGGCGTAACGGCTTGGGAACCCTGCGGCGCGCCCACGTACCCTGTCTCCATGAGTCTTTCTGAAGAACAGGCCGCCGCGATTTCGGCGGACACCCTGGTTGTGGCGGCGGGGCGCCCGCCGCGCACCCGCGACCAGCCGGTCAACCCGCCGCTGGTGCTGTCCTCGACCTATTTCGGCACCGGACCGCTGGGCCCCGGCGATCGCGGCTACGGCCGGTATTCCAACCCCACGTGGGATCCCTTCGAAGAGGCGCTGGGCCAACTGGAAGGCGCCGACCTGCCCGGCCTGCTCTACGCCTCGGGGCTCGCCGCCGTCAGTTCGGCCCTCTCTCTGGTTCCGGCCCAGGGCGTGGTGGTGATGCCGTCGCACAGCTACGCGGGATCGGTCACCATGGCCACCGAAATGGCGGCCAAGGGGCTCCTTGAATTGCGGACCGTGGACATCGCGGACACCGACGCCGTCGTGGCCGCACTTTCACCGTCGGGCGGTCGCGCGGCCAGCATGCTCTGGCTGGAGAGCCCTACCAACCCCATGCTGGAATTGGCGGACATGCGCGCATTGACCGCTGCGGCGCATGAGGCCGGCGCGATCGTGGTCACGGACAACACGTTTTCCACCCCTCTGGTGCAGCAGCCCCTGAGCCTGGGCTCCGATGTCGTGCTGCATTCGGTGACCAAATACCTCTCCGGCCACTCCGACGTCGTGCTCGGTGCGCTCGTGACTTCCGACGCCGATCTCCGCGCCTGCCTGCTGCACCACCGCACCATCCACGGCGGGGTCGCCGGACCGTTCGAGGCTTGGCTGGCGCTGCGCGGCCTGCGCACCCTGGCGCTGCGGATCGAGCGTTCGCAGGCGTCCGCCCAGGTCCTGGCCGAACGGCTGAACGGCCATCCGCAGGTTGCCAATATCCGCTTCCCCGGCCTGTCCTCGGACCCCGGCCATGTGCGGGCCAAGGCCCAGATGAAGGGGTTCGGTTCCATCCTCTGCATTGAAGTGGCGCCCGCCGACGGCCGCAGCGGCGCGGAGACAGCGGACCGCTTGATCCGCGCTCTGCACCTCTGGCTGCCCGCCACGTCCCTGGGCGGGGTGGAATCCCTGATCGAACGCAGACGCCGGCATACGGCCGAGCCGGAGAGCGTGCCGGACAATCTGGTCCGGATGAGCGTGGGAATTGAGAACGTGGAAGACCTTTGGGCCGACTTGGAACAGGCATTGGGCACTCTGGACGGCTAGGCTGGGGGAGTGGACGGACGCATACTGATTTACTTTGTCGAATCCGGGGTCTACCTGGTCCTGGCCGCAGTGGCCTTTGCCCTTGAGGCGTGGGCTTTTTTTGACTGCCTCCGGCACAAGGCGAACGCGTTCGAGGCCGTGTCGAAGCGGACCAAGACGTTTTGGTTGGCTTTGACCGGTGTCGCGTTCGCAGTGGGACTGCTCTCCCTGCTCTCGCAACTGGGCGGCGGAGGCGGCGGTGCCGGCTCGCTCGGCATTTTCGGGCTTGCAGCCGTGACGGCCGCGTCCGTGTACCTCGCCGACGTCCGGCCTGCAGTCAAGGACGCCGGCCGCGGCCGTGGCAGCAACATGGGCCCGTACGGCCCCTGGTAACTCGTCTTGGGACTCGGGCCTGGTTACCAGGGCCCAAGTGACCAGGGCCCGAGTTACCAAGGCCCCTAGCCGCCGGGCCCCTTACGGGCCCACCGAGTCACCGCGCTTAGGGTCCAGGGCCCACCGGCTAGGTTCCCGGCGCCACGGCCTCCCAGCCGACCGTCACCTCGCCCAGCCGCCAGCGCGACCGGCCGTCCTGGACGGGCCAGCCGGCGTCTAGCAGCGCCCGGCACATTGCTGAGAAGCGCTGCCGGCTGCCAAACGCCGCCAAAGGTGCCGCTTCCAGCCACGCCTTGTCCATTGCCTGCAGGTAAGCATGGACTTTTTCACCCGGTACGTTGCGGTGGATCAGGGCTTTCGGCAGCCGCTCGGCGACATCGGAGGGCAGTGCGAAGGCGCCGAAGCGCATGGACACACTCAGGCTCAGCGGCCGCTCGACGTCGAGCGCCACCCAGGCGGCGCGCCGCCCGATTTCATCGCACGTGCCGTCGATGAACAGGCCGCCCGGGGCGAGGCGGTCCTGCACCATCCGCCAGATGCCCGGCACGTCGGCTTCCTCGTACTGCCGCAGCACGTTGAAAGCGCGGACCAGCACGGGACTTCCGACAACAGGCAGTTCGAAGCCGCCCAATTGGAACATCAGGCCGGACCGTTCGAGTGTCTTGGCCTGCCGGACCCGCTCCGGTTCTATCTCGATCCCCACCACGCGTGCGTCGGGGCGGACCGCGCAGAGACGGTCGAAGAGTTCGACGGCCGTGGCCGGCGAGGAGCCGTAGCCGAGGTCGACGGCGAGGGGGTCGGCTGCGGCGCGCAACCGCCAAGCCTGCGGCCCGGTCACCCAGCGGTCCACGCGGCGCATCCGATTGGGATTCGTGGTTCCCCGGGTCACGTTGCCCACGGGCCTTCCGGCGCGCAGGCCGCGTCCCGTTCCGCCCTGGTTTCGGGGGGCCAGCACCCGTTCAGCCTTCTGCACCACCGCCCAAGCCTATCCTCCAACGGCCTCCGGCCCGGCGTCAGGACCGGCCAGGTCAGGCCCCCGGGACCGGCGCCGCTGGCTCCGGCGTCGCGGCGCAGCGCGCGCGGTGTAACGCTCTGCGGCGCCCGCTAGGGCTCGGCTAGGATGAAAACCATGACCTACAAGCTGATTCTGCTGCGCCACGGCCACAGCGAATGGAATGCCAAGAACCTGTTCACCGGCTGGGTGGACGTTGACCTGAACGACCAGGGCCGCACCGAGGCCGTTCGCGGCGGCGAGCTGCTCGTGGAGCACAACGTCCTGCCCGACATCCTCTACACGTCGAGGCTGAAGCGGGCCATCAACACGGCAAACCTGACCCTTGAGACGGCCGACCGCGGTTGGATCGACGTCAAGCGCGACTGGCGCCTGAACGAACGCCACTACGGTGCACTGCAGGGCAAGGACAAGGCCCAGACCCTGGCCGAGTTCGGCGAGGACCAGTTCATGCTCTGGCGCCGTTCCTACGACACCCCGCCGCCGCCCCTGGCCGATGACTCCGAGTTCTCCCAGGTGGGGGACCCCCGGTACGCGGACCTCGGCGACGCCGTTCCCCGCACCGAATGCCTCAAGGACGTCCTGATCCGGCTCATGCCCTACTGGGAGTCGGACATCAAGGAAGACCTCAAGGCCGGCAAGACGGTTCTGGTCACGGCCCACGGCAACTCACTCCGGGCGCTCGTCAAGCACCTTGACGGCATCAGCGACGAAGACATCGCCGGGCTGAACATCCCCACCGGCATCCCGCTGGTCTACGATCTGGACGAGGACTTCAAGCCGCTGAAGCCGGGCGGGACCTACCTCGACCCCGAGGCCGCCGCCGAGTCCATCAAGGCAGTCGCCAGCCAGGGCAAGAAGTAAGCGGTCCCCTCACCGCCCAGCACAAAGCACGAAGTACAAACGACGGCGTCCGGCCACCCGAAGGTGACCGGACGCCGGCGTTGTGTCCGCGCGGTTGTGTCAGGACCGTTGTACCCCCTTTACGGCTGGCGTCAGATGTGTTCGATGGTGTTCGGCTGCCAGGCGCCGGTGACCAGGTACGTGACCTTCTGGGCAACGGAGACGCCATGGTCCGCGAAGCGCTCAAAGTAGCGGCTGGCCAGGGCAACGTCCACCGTGGTTGCCGGCGACTCCTGCCAGTCGCTGCGCGCGATCGCCTTGAAAACGCTCAAGTGAAGGTCGTTGACGGCAGTGTTTGCCTTCATGATGTCCCGGGCGACCTCGAGATCGCGGGTTGCCAGCAGCTCGGTGAGCTTCTGCGCGATCAGCAGGTCCTGTTCCGCGAAGCTCTTGAAGGTCTCCCGCAGCTGGTCCGGGACCACGGACGCCGGGTAGCGCAGGCGCGCCAGCTGGGCCAGGTGGCGCGCGAGGTCGCCCATGCGCTCCAGCGAGGCGGACATCCGGAGCGAACCCACCAGCATGCGCAGATCGCTGGCGACCGGACCCTGGAGGGCAAGGATGTCGATGGCCCGCTCGTCGAGGCTGTTCTGCAGGAAGTCGATGCGGGCATCGGCGGCAATCACGTCCTCGGCGAGGTCGATATCGGCGCCCTGGAAAGCCGTCGTGGCCTTGTCGATGGCCTCCGTGACCAGCGTTGAGATCTCGACGAGCTGTTCCCGTACCTGGGCGAGCTCCTCCTGAAAAACCTTACGCACGTGTGCGTCCTTTCCTCGGAAATATTGCCTGCAATCGAAGTGGCGGGCCTATTTCGGTTCACCTGCCGGCGCTCCAACGCTCAACTCTTTCAGTGTCCGGTGAACTGTTACGCCCCAATAGATGAACGTTAGCTGAACCG
>JBKPJW010000456.1:0-1484 GCA_046730875.1 Actinomycetota bacterium
CAAGCCAAAACACCCCGCCACACACCCCAACCCCGCCCCCACACCACAAACCAAACCTGTGCACTACATCACCAAACCCCCGACGGGCGCCGACCTCCCAAGCCGAAACCGCCAGCCGGCCCGCGGCGTCCGGCCCCTTGCCCCGGCGGCGACCCCCCGGTTCACAAGCAAGGCCTGCCGCAAAGGGAGACCGATTCTCATACACGCTTTGGTCTCGGGCCCCGCTGCAACGACCACGCGCCCGGCTGGCGGGGTTCAGATTCCGCGGGGGCTTCCGCACTTGTATAGACCTGCCCTGATGGTCTTCAATGAACGGCCACGCCCTACCGCTGTAGGGGAAGGAGAACGGCCAGGAACCAGCTTCGTGGCGATTACAGGATCAGCAATGCACTCGCGGCCGAACAAGACTCACGGGCCCAGAAGACGTCCCCTGGCCCGAACCGCAATCAGGGCCAGAGCCCTACGAGCTGACCTGGGTCAGCACCGGAATCCACTCCGGTGTGTTGATCCTGCGCACCAACCGCGTAGTCAAGGCGAATTCCCGCTCGACCACGAAGGAAATACCTACCTCGAGTTCCATGGCGTAAGTAGCCCGGAGGCCTCGTACTTCGCCAGGCGTTCCCAAGGGGACCGCGGCCATCGCGTACACGCTGCCGGCAGGGCATGGTGAGCCTAAGGAAGGGACGTGACGATGGAGATTCCGAGGGCGGCCGCCCGGACGGAAGGCGCAGTGCCTTCCGGACGCACCGCAGGGTCTTGTCCTTCACCTCAAGGATCACGACGTCGTGTGCCCGCCTATCGCCGTCAACCTGATTCAGCGAAATACCACTGCAGGCCCACGGCAGCGGTCATACAAACTAATTCGATCCTTGATAAGAACCTATCGCTCTCAATCCAGGAACCCTCTACGGGGACAGTCCTGAATGCCGTCCCGGACTAATAGCGTCCCGGTTGGAGGGTAGATTCGTCAGCCGCTGGGCACTACCGCGAGATCTGCTCGACCGCGCTCGGTATGAACCCCAAGATGTTGATCAATGCCAGCGTGGCGATGCCATACCCAATGGCCAGGGCAGCAATAGCTAGCCCGCGGCCCCGTTCGCCTTTTAGCGGGATCTGATTGAGGGCAACGTGCCCTGCCCCAACTGCAAAAACAGCAAGGACAGCAACGCCGAACACCCACAATCCGCACGCAGCGATCAGAGCGAAAATGAGGGCCGCTACAGATAACTTGTTTAGCCGACCAGTTGTCGTGCCCTGCGCCTCGGGCGTACTCATGTCGGTTCCCCCAACCTCGTTAGTACGAGTGACTCTACCTGGGCCCCCCGCAGACAGAAAGGACCTGAATCGTTCCATGCGAGGAGACCAAAACCGCCCGGTTAGCCGGTGGATTGTTGGGCGACGGTATGCGCTAGACGGTAGGAGTTGGTGCCAGTTCGATGATGGCGCCATTGGAGGTCAGCCGGTCAACGGTCGCGGCGCAGAGG
>JBKPJW010000457.1:0-1342 GCA_046730875.1 Actinomycetota bacterium
CTCCTGCACCAGCAGTACATCCATCCGACTCAGGAATGCCCGATCGTGCAAGCACTCGGCGTCGATTCCTCGACGCGTTGACTCTTAGCAGGAGCCTCCACCAGCTTTACTGGCGGAGGCTCCTGCCAAGGCTCTGACTACCGGACGGCCTGGTCTGCGTTCACGCGACCCTTCGCCCAGAAGGTACCAGTGCCGGAAATCTTGTCGGCCGTTGATTCGACGTTGGCGCGGACCGATGTGTTCGTCGCACCAGGGTGGGAGCTCCAGGCAAGCGCGGCAGTCGCAGCGACGATGGCTGAGGACATGGAACTCCCGTTTCCGACGTCGTAGCCGAAGGAGCGCTGGTTCTGCGTCCCGAGGACAAACGTGTGGTTCGGGAATGTCGAGTAGACATTGACGCCGGGCGCTGCGACGTCCACCCAGCTGGCTCCGTAGGTGGAGAACGATGCTTTGGCGTCGGCGTTGTCGGTAGCGGCGACGGCGATGACGTTGGGGTACGCGCCGGGATAGATCTTGCTCTGGTTGCCGCCGTTGCCTGCTGCGGCAACCAGCACCACACCTTTGCTCCAGGCGTTATTGATGGCCGTCTCCAGGGTGCGTGAGGCCCGCACTCCCAGGCTCATATTGATCACTTTCGCGCCGTTACTGACCGCCCAGTTGATCCCGTTCGCAAGGCCAGAGCTGGACCCGACTCCGCTGTCGTTGAGCACCTTACCGGCCAGGACCGTGCAACCCGGACACACTCCGGCGACACCGACCGTGTTGTTGGAGCTGGCGCCGACGATCCCGGCCACGTGGGTACCGTGACCGTAATTGTCTTCATTGGTGGCCGCGTTGCTGAAGTTGGCCCGCAGCACGACCTTCGGGTTGATGTCGGGGTTGTCGCTGGCAACACCTGAATCGAGGACAGCAACTTTGATGCCGCTCCCGGTCGTGATGTTCCATGCTTCGACGGCGTCCACATCGGCGTCCGGTTTGGACCCGGCGACAGTAAGCGTGCCGGCAGTGTTAGTAAATGATTGGCCAGTGTTTTGCAGGGCGTACTGGCGGGGGAAATACTGGTCATTTGTCGCGGCACCGACCTGCTCGTCCGGCTCGGCGTACTCCACCGCCGGGTTGCGGCTCAGGGCCTCAATGAGCTGGGTTTCCTTGCCGGCCGGAACGTTGACGACATGCGCGCCGGTGCTGCCGATACCAGCGCCTTCACTCAGGGCATGCTGGCGCAGTACGCCGGCCGCAGCACTGGCATCGCGGAACTTGACGATGATCTGGCCTGTGAGCTGTTGCGGCTCCGTTGCCGCGTTGCCGGGGACTGCTACGGTGAGCGCACCGAACCCCAGGG
>JBKPJW010000458.1:0-3890 GCA_046730875.1 Actinomycetota bacterium
CGCCGGCTCGGCTATGATCACCGACGCCGCCGAGGCCCGCCGTACCCTCAACAGCCACCTCGCCCAGCCCGTCCGCGGCTGAAACAAAAGGAAAATAACATGTCAGAAGGCATCGCAGGCTCGGGTATCGAGCTTGGCATCACCCTCTATTCGCTCACCTCAGAGTTCGCCGCCGGACTCTACACACCGGAGACGCTGATCAAAGCGGTCGCGGACGAGGGCCTCGGCCCCGGGGTTGAGTTCAACATTGCGCAAATGCTGCGCACCTACCCCGACGTCGACGACGACTTTGTCCGCCTGTGGCGCGACAGCATGGACCGCTACGGCCTCACGCCCAGCGCCGTCGGGACCAATCTGGACATGGGCCGCCGCAAGGACCGGGACATGACGCCCGACGAGGAATTCGACTTCTTCGCCGCACAGCTGCGCACCGCCAACCGGCTCGGTTTCCACCGAGTAGTGATCCGTTCCGCGGGCAAGGAACTGCTCCGGCGGCTGCTTCCCCTGGCCGAGCAGTACGACCAGAAGCTCGGCTACGAAATTCACGCACCTCAGGGTCCAAACGACCCCAAGATCCTGCAGATCCGGGAAATGTACGAGGAACTGGGAAGCGACAGGCTGGGCTTCACCGCCGACTTCAGCTCCACGATGCACAGCCTGTCACCCACGCTGTTCCGGACCTTGAAGCAGATGGGGCTGCCAGATGAGCACCTCGCGGTTATGCAGGAAGTCTGGCGCAAGCCGCTGCCCATGCAGGAGCGAAACCAGGAGTTCGAGGATTACCTGCGGGCCAACAACTTCGACCCCGCACGACTGGGACCCTTCACTCGCCTCGCCTTCAACATGCACGGGCTTGTTCCGCCGGAGGAGTGGCTGGACATCATGCCCCAGATCTTCCACGTCCACGCGAAGTTCTACGACATCGACGAGAACGGCAACGAGCCTGCGATGGACATTTCCCGCATCGTCCGGCAGTTCGTCAAGGGTGGTTACCAGGGCTACCTGTCCAGCGAATGGGAAGGACACGCCTTCGCCGACCTTGGCGAATCCGATCCGATTGACCTGGTCAAGAAGCAGCACACGCTGATGCGCCGTGCCATCGAGGAATCTGTCGTTCCGGCCTAAGGAAAAACCTATGACTGCCATCAACACCGGGCTCGCCGCAGAAGTTGAGCAGCTGCGCCGTGAACTGGACGAGGCGCTCCGCCTGGCCCGCCGGGCCAACGACAGGGGTGATCTCGAGAACCTGTTCAACCGCTACATGTACCTGCACAACGCCTTCGAGGACGAACAGATCATCCCGCTGTGGGTGAAGCCCGGAACGCCGGGCGTGCGGGCGAGGTATACCAACGCCGGGCAGTACACGGACTACGAGAGCGTCATCCGTTACCACAAGGGGCGTCCGTCCCCCGTGGGCAAGCTGATCCTGCACTACACCACCACTCCGGTCATTGAAGTTGCGGCCGACGGCAAAACAGCCAAGGGCGTGTGGATCATTACGGGCAATGAGTCGGGACTCACGGATCCGGAAGTGGCCAAGGAAAGCCCCGACTACATGTACTCACCCGGAGAAGTACAGGGCAAGAAAGTCTGGGCCCACTGGGTCTGGTGCAAGTATGCGGTGGACTTCCTGCGCCAGGACGGCGAGTGGAAGATCTGGAAATTCCGGTGCTACGAGCTCCTCCGGGCGCCGTTCGAGGAAAACTGGATCAGCTTCGCGGAGAAGAATCAGCATGCCTTCGCCCTGGACCTCATGTACTTCGGCGATGACGGCAAGCCGGTCTTCATGCCGCCAGCCGATGAACCCGTGCCGGCGGAGTACCACCCGTACAGCCCATCAACACGGCAGACGCTGGATCCCGCGCCGCCCGTTTCCCACGACACCTTCATCGATACCTTTAAGTAAGGAAAGCCATGGCAACTCACAATTCCCTGTTTCAGGACACCAACGTCCGCAGGCACCCCGAGGGCATCGCCGTGTCGGTGCAGCTGCCCTGGTACCGCAGCCTCTGGCTGTCTGCCGTCGACGACGTCGCCGCAACAGTTAACGGCGTGCAGATACCCAAGGAATCCCTCCGCTTCGAATTGCAGGGAAAGTCCTACTCCATAGCTGAGCTTCCGGAGCAATGGGAAACCCTGTGGTTCGTCGCAGACAAGCCCGAAGTGATCATCCCGCTGGACCGCGTCCCAGATGCCGGGGAGGAGATCGAGGTCGAAGTCATCCTCACCCTGCGCCTGCTCTACATGCAGATCGCTCCCATGCGCTACGTCGGCAACCGCGTCGCCGTGGAACGGAAAGTAGTGCTCGCATGAACACCCTGCGGGTGGCCATGATCGGCTACGGTTTCATGGGCGCCGCGCACTCCCAGGGCTGGCGCACCGCCCCGCGAGTGTTCGGCCTGCCTGCCGAGACGGCAATGGCTGTCATTGTGGGCCGCAATGCCCAAGCCGTCGAGGAGGCAGCGCGAAAGTGGGGATGGGCGGAGTCGGCAACGGACTGGCGCGAAGTCATCGCTCGGGACGACATCGACATCGTCGACATCGTCACCCCGGGCGACTCCCACGCCGAGATCGCAATTGCCGCACTTGAGGCGGGGAAGCACGTGCTGTGCGAGAAGCCACTGGCCAACACCGTTGCGCAGGCCGAAGCGATGGCCGAAGCCGCCGAGCGGGCAGCTGTCCGGGGCGTCCGGGCGATGGTGGGGTTCACCTACCGCCGCGTGCCGGCAGTGACGTTCCTCCGCAACCTCATTGCTGAAGGGGCGGTGGGCAAGATCAGCCATGTCCGGGCCTCGTACAGGCAGGACTGGCTCGTGGATCCCGAGATGCCGCTGGCCTGGCGTCTGCAGAAGGAGCACGCCGGTTCCGGGGCGCTCGGCGACATCGGTGCCCATGCCATCGACCTGGCTCAGTTCGTGACCGGGCAGACCATCGAGAGGGTGTCAGGCGTCATCGACACCATCATTAAAGAGAGGCCTGTCCTGGATTCCGGATCGGGACTTTCCGGCACGGGCGGTGTCGGCAAGGGCCAAGTGACCGTGGACGACATCGCCATTTTCACCGGGCGCTTCGAATCCGGAGCGCTGGCGTCGTTTGAGGCCTCGCGCTTTGCCACTGGCCGGAAGAACGCGCTGGAAATCGAAATCTCGGGTGACAAGGGGGCCCTGGCCTTCGACCTTGAGGACCTTAACAGCGTCCAGTTCTACGACCGCACGGCACCCGCGGACCGCCAGGGCTTTCGGAAGATCCTGGTCACGGAAGCGGATCATCCCTACGTTTCGGCGTGGTGGCCGGCAGGTCACATGCTCGGCTATGAGCACGGGTTCTCCCACCAGGTCAAGGACCTGGTGGAAGGCATCGAAGGCGGCACAGACCCACATTCGACCTTCGCGGAGGGGCTAAGGGTGCAGCGCGTGCTCGACGCCGTCGAACGCAGTTCCGAAAATGACTCCGCCTGGACCAGTGTCACAGCCGACGCTGCCGTTCAGGCCCGCTAAGGAGAGAAAATATGGCTCGACCGATTACGTTGTTCACCGGACAGTGGGCCGACCTGCCATTCGAGGAGGTGGCCCGGCTCGCCGGCGAGTGGGGTTACGACGGCCTCGAGATCGCCTGCTGGGGCGATCATCTGGATGTGTCGCGGTGGGATGACGCGGCGTATGTGCAGTCCCGGTTGGACATCCTGGCCCGCAACGGCCTGAAAGTGTGGACGATCTCGAATCATCTGGCGGGTCAGGCGGTGTGCGACGACCCGATCGATCAGCGCCACCGCGACATCCTGTCGGACCGGGTGTGGGGCGACGGCGACCCGGAGGGCGTGCGGCAGCGGGCCGCGGAGGACATGAAGGACACCGCCCGGTTCGCGGCGAAGCTGGGGGTGACGCAGGTCA